>CAYTOG010000035.1:0-12293 GCA_964439765.1 uncultured Methanosarcinales archaeon | reverse complement strand
AGTGTATACAAGATTGATCCTAATGAAGAGAGAACCGCAAGAGAAGCCGAAGTTTTGCAAGCGCTTGGTGAGTTTCAACTTCTTACAAGGAGAGTTCAAAGAATTTCCCCACGCTTTAATCCCACTTCATTAAGAAGTCGTCTTGCAGATTTCGAATTTACACCTGAAGAGATAGATGGAATTATGAGAAATGTTGGAAGAGGATATGTTTCTTACAGTGGATTACATGTTTTATTCACTGAAAAAGTATCAAGAACAGAAGAAGGCCACAGAGTAATTAGCTGTGATAATAGCAAAGTTGAACAAGTTGATATACGCGCTTTGCAAAGAGTTTTAGAAAGGCAGTGTAGAACTGTTGCAAGAAATCACTCCCTCATTCAGGATAAAAGTAAATGGATGAATACATGGGAAGGATTTTACTCCATGCAAGTGTTTCAAGATTCTATTGCATTATTAGATGAAGAAACAGCAGAGTTTAATCATAGTACAGTGTATGGCACTGAAACAGAAGAAGGGAACAAAGCAATTCGTGAACGTTCTATTGCAGAAGGCCACGTCCAAAATGTACGAACTGTTTTCTTCGCAAGAAGCGCTGCACCAGTTTACATGGGACTTGCAATTGATGCAGGACATGGTCCTTATTCAGTTGGAGCAACTCTGGCTGTAGAACAATTAAAGGAAGATCCGATTCTTGCTCGCATGTATACTCTTGCTTTATTACATGGACCATTCAGCTCATTTGCAGAACGCAAAGGCCTCTTGAGTGATCTTCCTGAAGGATACCATGATTTTGATCAAGCCGTTATTCAAGAAGGAGTTTCTTCAGGATTGCCCCTGTCTGAACAATTAATTCAGAAATAGATTCTACTGTTGAAATCCCAGACCATGCAATGTTTGTTGCAACTTACAACCCAGGATATCAAAGTAAAAGACAAGCGCTAAAAATTAGTACACAACAAAGACTTCCGGGAATTTCATTTGATTACCCTTCAATTGATGATGAAACTGAAATTGTTTGCAAAGCTTCCAAACAATGTGGTGTTTCATTAGACATTGCCCGTTCTAGAAAACTTGCATCTTTTGCTTCAAAGATTCGAGCTCTTCCACGAGAGAAGTCTGCAGCTAGTCTTCGTGAAGGAGCATCAACTCGTTTACTTGTTATGGCAGCAGAATTAATGTGTTCTGGGTTAGATGAGCGTCTTGCATATCAACACGCAATTATTGAACCACTAACTCAGACTACAGAGGAGAGGGAAAGTTTGGAAGCATTGTTAGAATTACATGGTGTTAAATAGAGGTTTTAACAGTGACCCTCGTAGAAACATTATCTGACCTTTCTCTTGAAATTGAATCTAGTGGTCGACCGAAGAAGAGAATCACCAATTATTCTCGCTTTCTTAGAGAACTAGAAATTAGTTCAAGAAACATAACTGTTGAATTCGCAACAAGTGTTCTTGAAACATACGATGAACTTCTAGAAAATGGTTATACACTTGATGATTTAACATGGTTGCAAAGATTGTTTTATAGTGGCAAGATCCGCTGTGATGAAGATCAACGAAGTTTGTATTTAGTTGATTCTGAACATGCTTTTTCTGATGAAGACAAAGATAACTGGATTAGAATCACTTCACGAGTTCTTGATGGCAATGACCAACCATTAAGAACAATGCAAGCAGTTGTTACTCATAGAAATGATTTGATTGATCTTTCTCTCGTAGATGGAAATATTGAAGACGTTGTAAACCATAGAATGACTCGTCCTTTTTTTAGTTCTCCTAGTGGTGGTGAAACAAATTTAGTTCTTCCAGAAAACATGAGAGAAAATTTGCGAGAAAAAAGTTTTATTTCATTTTACGCAGATCTAGAACAATTTATTCGCAGAGAACAAATAAGACGTGAAAAGGACCCACGTTTAAGAGCAGAAGGGGAACTGTTATTGGGAACTTCTGATCCTGCACAAGATATATTAAGTTGTTCTAGTGTTGAAAATTTGTATTTATTTCACAGTGCAGGATTTCTTGGCAGCGCAGAAATCGTTGAATCTTTTGAAGCACTACAAAAAGACTTTTCTCTTTCACTTGTCCCAATAGATTTTTCTCATTACTTTAATTTCTGCCATGAACTTCTCTACTTGTCTGATTTTCATAGAGATGAAAACTGGAGAGAGATTGAAGCAAAAGTGTACCTTGTGTCTTTTGAAAAAGAACAACATACCACACATGGTGAAAGACTTATTGGTGGAGGAATACAAGAATACCTTTCAACATTAGTTGCAACTAAAATGCATGATCAAGAGGTCTTTGATTATTTAATAAGTCTCCATTCCCAAAACCCAGATGTTCTGCAAGGAGATAAGGTTTCAACAGTTGGCAAACGCCTTATGCAAAGCCCTCATTTACGCACTCTGCTTTTACAAACTGATGCAACTGTACCATTACTTAGGGCAACATATGCTACCACTATTTCCCACTATGAAATTCAAAGAGCAAATGTTGGACACTCTAGTCAAATGAGTTCTCTTAGAGAATTTCTTGCTGCCAGTGAAGAATTTTATTCTGTTCTTGCACCATACTGCAGAGAAGATGAAATTCTTGAAGAGTATAAATTATGGGTTGTTGCTGGAAATGACCTTGAAGACTCCACATTAATTAAACGCCATTTTAGTGCACACGAAGGATATACTGCAAAATTACGTGAAAAATATTCTAGGCCAGTTACTTTTGCATCGCAAGAACCACATGTTCGAATGATTGTCCAAGCTATTAGTGGTTTGGATGTAATGTTGCAATCAGATAATATTGGATCTTTAGAATTAGCGCGCCTTCTTCCTTCTGCACACAGAGACGGTATCATAATGCCAAAAGAAATCTCCCTCTATCAAAGACATAGTGACAATAGAAGAATGTATCAACTTATTTCCGCTTTGCAGGCAGGTACGCACAAACATGGTGGCTTCACACTATCTAAAAGAGATGTTCAAACTTGTGATCCTGAAGCTGATACTCTTGTAGATTTTCTCGATGCTTTTGATGATCCATTCCTTGCAGGAGATATTTTCATGACCCTTGAACAATTGAGGGTTCTATCTAAAGTTGGAGAAGAATGGAGCGGTATTGCTTATCCCTTGGGACAGTATTCTGCTAAGCGCCTTGATATTATGGATAAATTACAATTTGGCCATAGAAGTGAATCTCTCTTGTATGCTTCTGCAAGCTGTGCGTTTGGATCACTTGCAGAAAAAATTGGTAGTGCGGCAGGAGATGATTCCTTCGCTGTTGAAAATGAAACTAGAGAAACTACCTCTGCAAATACTCTTCTTGTTTCATTATTACAAAGAGCTGAGACTTGTAGCGATGTACTCTCAACACTTCAATTAGTTCCAGTGTTGTATGAATGTATTGAAAACATTTGTTGTGCAGCAGAAGATCCCATTCTTTATCGTAGTGATCGCGATACTAAAAACCAAACAGTTCAGGATTTATCTATGGATGATCAAAAAGTTAGTCTTGGAGTCTATAAAAGTTTTCGAAACAGTCCGTTTTATGTTTATCCAGAAGGTGATTCTCAAAGTAAAGTTTATGTCGAAGAAGCACCAAGTTTTGATACCCCTATTATTCCAATGTTGCTAGATAGAAGATCCTCTGATGTTAACAGCATTGTCCTCCAATTACAAGCACTTTCCCCATCAGACCCATACATTGTTCGCAGACAAAGTAGGGGTCATTTAGACCACAGAGCTCTTTGCCGGTACAAACAAGATTTGCGCGCAGGAAGAACTCCAAATCCAAACATTTTCAAACGTAAAATTGTAGAGAGACGAGACGTTACAACAGTTTTAGGATTGAATTTATCACGAATTCTAAACACACCAATACAAGGACAACAAGCATCTGAAGAATTACAAGTATTGTCTCTTGGGTTACTTGAAGGGTGCCAAATGTTAGATGATGCCCTTGGAATTTATGGGTATAGTGGGAAAGGACAAGATAATGTTTCAATTCAATCATACAAAGACCTGTTAGATGAATATGATTTAAAAGTCCAACATAAATTAGCTTTTTTGGCTGGAGATACCAATTCTAGGTGTGGGGCAGTATACCGCCATTTCGCAGAAGTCTTATCACACCACCCCGGAGAATCATTACGCCAATACATTGATGTTTGTATAGATTTTTCTCCAAAAGATGAAGGGTATGTTGGAGACTATGCCCTTGAAGATTCTAAACATGCAGTCCAAGGCATGCGTAACCAAGGAGTTAATGCACAATGTGTTTTGATTCATCCAACAGACGAAGGTATTTGGCGTGCTAAAAATGTTTTTGGTGCACAGAATGTCGTTGTTAGTACTATATCTTCCCTTGGAGAAGATGTAGCAAAACTTTATGTTGAAATGAGCGGATAATTTAATCTTGAAGAAAAGTTGAACATTTTGTTTTTATTCTTCTTCCTTGGAGTTTGTTTCTTCTTTTGTTTCTTGGTCCTCTAACTTTTTTTCCGCTTGCTCTTTCTCTTTTTTCTTTTGTTCTTTTTCTGCCTTTCTCTTTTCTCTTTCTTCCTTTTTTTGTTTTCTTAGAAGCTTCGCTTCTTCTTTTGCTTTTTGCTTCTCTTCAAACTCTTTTCTTTCTAAGAACATACGATACCTGATAATAGAATAATTTGCTGGATTGTTAATTTTTTTACACAAACCATCTGGTTTACATACTTGCATCGCAGGATAATATCCTTCATTAGCGCAGTTGGGTGGAAGCTTTGTGTCTTTTGGATTGAAATGTGCAAGCTGCCCTAAGATATACCCTTCCCTTAATGGTTCTGGATTTTTTTTTATTCCAATCTAAAAGGAATTGTTTCATTGCAGGTTTTGTCCACCCTAATTTTCCAAGAAAATTTATGAGTGCGAATACTGCCCTTTTCTTCCCATCTTCAATTCCATTAAGTATGAGTTTTACGCACGGTGGGAAAAAATCTTCTGTTAATGCTGATGTTATCTCAACCTCTTGATACTCTCTTTCTTTTTTTACTTTGAGGGTGTCGCTTAGTTCAGAATATCTTTCATGTGCTTTCGCTTTTGCTTCATAATCAAGTGCTTTTTGTAAGAGACTTGTTGCCGTTGGGCCATTTGGACAAGTTCTATCAAGAAAACTTGCAAGTGGTGATATAAATTTGTCTGGATGCGCCATTGGTTTTTCAAACTTAAGCACAGAGTTAATTGGAATAGGTATTGAAACTAGACCTGACTTTTCATGCAAGCTATATGGCATACGATATAGGTGGCGTGAGGCGATAAGAATTGTGTCGATCTCTAAGAAACTGTCAACATTAAGAGTTGGAATCTTTCCCCCCATTGGCCCCTTTGTGTAATAGATTAATTTTGACTCTTCTATGCCTGTTTTTTCTTTTATCTTTTGAAAATCTCCACCTTCAAATTCAAGTATTTGTTTTGCAAGTTCTGCTTCAATATTATCTTTAATGTACGCTGCAATTTTTCGTGCTGCATCTGGAAAAAGTAATTCTTTTTTTATTCCACCAATTTCTTCAGGGAATGCTTCGAAAGGTACTGCTATATGAAATCCTTTGTTCCCAGAAAATTTTATTGATACATCTTTAACACCACAATGAGTTAGAAATCTGATAATAAGATTTGCAGAAAGTTTTGAATATTCAACTTGTGCGCAATCAATATCAAGAATTAAGTCCCATCCAATACGCATTTCTGTTAGTTGTTTTTTTGTTAGGCTGCTTCTTAGCTGCAAAGGATCATCCCAATGTTCTTCACTTACATGTAAACTTGTCATTCCTCTTTTTGCAAGCTCTAAAATGTCTCTTGGATAAACCAATGTGTCTGGTCTTTTTCCAAACCCCATCCCATATCTTGCCGCGATTTCTTTGTCTTCTACAAATTTTAGAATTAATTCCTGGACATCTGGCCGTTTGTAGAATCTAAGGCATGTTCCTTTATCAAGAGGCATACTATGATTCTGGGCTAAGTGTCTTTAAAATGATTATGGTGGAGAAAGGGAACTAATAAAAAAAGAAAAGAAAAAAATAACTTAATTTGGCACTAATTACTTTTAGTCTTTGATTCAAAAGAATCTATTCTGATGCCTTAAAAAGTAGGTATATTTTTCTAAGGATGTTATCTGGTTCCCTTTTTTCCTCTTCTTCATCAGAATCTTTTGTGTCTACTGTTTCAATAGCACATTCTTCTTCGTCTTCTTCGCACTCTTCATCAACAGGGTCTACTGTATAATCTACTTCTTCAACTGGTTCATCGTCAGGAGAAGTTTCTTTGACATAGATCACAGTTTCTTCAACAACAGTTCCTACACTTGAACTTCCACTGCCCCATTCTGGTACAACAAGACCTTCATCTTCGATTAACTCTTCTAGTTCTGCTACGCGTGATTCCAGATCTGCAATGTATTCTTCGAGTTCTTCTATTTCATCATCACAATCTTCTTCAACAGCTGTATCTACAACGACAATTGTATCATCAACTTCATCTACACAAGAACCATAATCATAATCGCCATCAGCGTCGCTATCAACACAGTCCTCTTCAATGTAAACTATTTCTTCTTCATCTACACAAGAACCGTAATCATAATCACCATCAGCATCGCTATCAACACAGTCCTCTTCAATGTAAATTGTGTCATCTTCTTCTACAAGGGTTCCTTCAGCAAGAACCACTGAACTGCAGAGCAAAAGCCCAATTAAAATGCCAAAGATCATTTGTATTTGTTTTTTCATTTTTATCACCAATCATTGTGGTTTAAATCACCACATATAATTATGAAAATATCTTGCCTAGTATATAAACCCCATGAAGACTTCTAAAAGAGTTGAAATGAAAAATGCTACAATATCAAAAGAAACGTTTTGGACAAATTCCAATTATGAGAATTAAAAAAATATAATTATAGAAAAATCAAACTTTAGCTGCTTGCTTTGCAAAGTCTTTGCTCATTTTTTCAATATTTTTTAGAGCTTCTTTGATAACTTTACGTGGTTCAACACCTTTAGTTTCTACTTGAAATGTAGGAATACCAACAAGAGGATGGTCAATTTTATAGGCAGATAATTCTACGCCTTTAATTGCTCGAATTTCTTCTTTTAAAAGGTTACAAAATGTGTGGGATTCCCCTTCTAAGGTGAATACCATCTTTGTCTTTGTTTCTTCAAGAACTTTGAATTCCATGGAATCTGTAATTCAAGTGGCTGTTTATAAAGCTTACTGAAATTTTTGAAATTTCAGAAGCTTGAAAATGCCCCATTTTCATAGGTTTCTCTATAGCAACTCTATTTCAAGCTTCAAAGAATCGAAACTTGGCGTACTCATCCAAATGGTTACGCACATTTGATACGCAATGTCGGGTGCACTCACTTATGTTCGTTTACCCAACTTATAATATATCAATTTCAAGCTCCAAAGAATCGAAACTTGGGTATTCTTCCACAACTGCAGGGGCAAGCCCCATTCGTTTAAGCTTTTGAGCATTCCTTAAAACAAACTTTTTACTAATTATTACACGCAGTTTATTTTTGTCAATTGTTGTTTGACGTTTCTTAAAAATATCAAGCAATTGCTTTTGTACATCTTCTAATTTTTTAATTAAGATTTCATGCTGCCCAGTATCTTCTTGTAATTCTTTGATCTGTTTCTGATATGCGAATCCTGGAACTAATTCTGGCAAATATATCACCCCACGAATCAAAGTTCCTTCTTCAGTTACAATGTCTCCTTGCAACTTCACATTATTCGCTCTTCGCTTCATGCGATTTCCCATCTGAGTTTTATCTTTTAACCTTGAAGGACAGAAATAAATTGTTAAGCCATACTCTTTTTCTTTGTTATATTGAATCATTTCTCTTGCAAGTTCTGCTGACCCTTTCACACCATAACTAGTTTCATTTTTTGGAGCGTAATTATGTTCAGACATGTTGTAATGCGAAACAGTAGTATCAGAGAATTCTAATTCGTTAAGGTTAACAAATGTAACAAAATCTTTTGAGTAGTCAATTAATTTTTTCGTTTCTTCTTCTTTATCTGGAAGGCAAGGAATTTCTAAACCGATATCCCAATCAAATTCTGTTGCAATCTTTAATCTATCCCACATTTCATCATTATCTAAATCTGGATGAAAACGAATTTCATCAAGTCCTGCGTTGTATAAAAGTTGCAGTGTTTCTTTTGTCACAAGTTTCATCGGTGTGTACAAATGTATATGAAAATCTTTACCAAATTCTTTTTTTAGTATAGTGATGTATTTTACACAGCGCTTAGGAACAGTTAATGGATCACCACCAGTTATTCCTGCACCAGTTGCATCCATTAATCTTGCTTCATCAAGTAGTTCTTTAGTTGTTGTTATTTCTCTTTCGTTTGCGAAAATTCTGTCTTTTGCAAATTTATCTTCTGACACTGGACAATAAAAACAACGCTGTGGACAAAGTCCAGTTATGAAAATAACAAGCTTCCCTCCTTTAATGCAATGCTGACATCCCTTTGGAAGAGTTCCAGAGTAGAACGATGTATCATCTTTGTTTTCTATTATGTTAAGAGGAACATTTGAGTTTATTGTTTCTTTGGAATCTTGCATCTTTTGTTTGGATGAAGGGTTGTTATAAAAAAGTGTGTGTTAATAAAGGGCTCTAGAGAAAAGAATGATTTAAATACTGAAAAACATGGGTTCTTTTTATGGCATATAAAAAAATTGATTATCTTTGGGCGATTCTTAGGCTCAGCATGGGATGGATTTTTCTCTGGCCGTTTTTAGACAAACTATTTGGCCTTGGATTTGCAACTGAAAAAGCAAGTGCATGGATTGTTGGAGGTTCTCCAACTCTTGTATTCCTAAGTTATGCAACAACTGGGCCTTTTGCTATATTGTATCAATCAATTGCAGGTAAGGTGTTTGTTGATTGGTTATTCATGATTGGTTTATTGTTGATTGGACTTGCTTTACTGTCTGGAGTTGGTGTTAAAATAGCTGGATACTCAGGAGCACTAATGTTATTCTTAATGTGGACAGCAGTTCTTCCACCGGAACATAACCCGTTCCTTGATGAACATATCATTTACGCGATTGTTTTAATCGTACTAACATTTGTAAAATCTGGACATTGTCTTGGATTTGGTAAATGGTGGAGCAAACAAAGAATAGTGAAGAAGTATTCTTTGTTGAATTGAAAGAATAATTATTTATTTTTCTTTTTTACTTTATTTATTACAACAATTTCTTTATTGTAGAACTAATCTCTTGGCCACTAGCTTTGCCTTTCAAAGCTGCCATAGCTTTACCCATTAACGCACCAAACGGAGCCCCCTGGTTTTCGTCGATGATTTTTTGGATTGTTGATTCAAGTTCTTTTGAATCTATGCCTTTGAATTTATCTATAGAAAATGAACCCATTGCAGTATCTGTAAGTGCTTGCTGCATGTTGTCTTTGTTGAGTTTATTCTCTGCTAAATAATTGAAAAGTTCTTTAAGATTTTTTTCTGTAATCTTTTCTGTTGCAATATTATGTTTTCGTTTTAATTCTATTAATGTTGGACCAATTGTTTCAGCGATAAATGCTGCTTTTATTTCTTTATGTTTTGTTGCAAGTTCTTCAAAAAGTAATGAGTTAGTTGATCTTGCGGTGAAACTTGCTAAATCTTTGTTTAGTTTGAATTCTTTTTCATATCTCTTTACTTTTTCTTCAATTAATTCTGGAAGTTCAATTGTACCACACTCTTTGCTTATGATTAAAGGAACATCAGTTTCTGGATACATTCTAGCAGCTCCTGGCATTGGACGTAAATATCTACTTGTCCCATCCGGGTGTGCTTTACGAACTTCCATTGGTACACCTTTGAAGAATTCTTTTAGTCTTTCATTTACTGCAGTTAGAGCCATTGTTGCTCTTGCCACTTTATCAGCGACTAGAACAAATGCATCTTCACGCTTGCAGCCAAGTTTTGTTCTAATCTTTGCAACTTCCTCTGCTGTTATACCATAATTTGGTAATTCATCGCTATGAAATATTCCACCAACACCAGCATGTATTTTTGCACGGCCAGACAGTTCTGTTCCTACACGATAATTTGGAGTTAGTTCTCTTCCAGTTAAACCATTCCAACCATCAAGTTTGATTGCCTTTATCACTCCATTCTTCTCTTTGTTTTTAACTAGAATTTTTGATGTTGAATGTGCTAACAATGTTGTTAGATCAATTTGTTCCATGTTGTTTTGAATTATAAGGTTTTTTTCTTTGAGCTTATCTTTTAGTTTTAGCAGGTTGTGTTGCCTAGTTGCTTCAAGTGTTACAAGTTCTGGCACTTGTTTAAGGTCTTGCGCACCTTTGATCTCCACTCTTACTCCGCCTTTTATGCTTACGTTAACGTCTTGACGAATTGTTCCAAGGCCACGTTTACAATTAGGAAGTGCTCTTAAATAATCACCTAATTTTTTTGCTGTTTCTTTACAATGTTCTGGCGTTTTGATATCAGGTGCTGTTCCAACTTCAATTAATGGAATTCCTAACCTATCTAAATGGTAAATTTTCTTATCTGGGTGATTTTCAATTGTCTTACAACTGTCTTCTTCAATACTAATGTTTTCTATTCTTACAATGCCTTCACTTGTTTCTAACTCTCCACCCCGTGCTACAAGTGCTGTTCTTTGAAATCCAGTTGTGTTTGATCCATCCGCAACTGTTTTTCTCATAACTTGAATTACTGGAGAAATGTTGCTGTTTAGCATTTTTGCAAATTGCAATGATGCTTTTAGCGCTGAACTTGAAATTGAAATTGGTGGCTCGGAATCTGTTTCAATTAGTCCAGCAGATTCATTACTTCCTTGATAGATGAATTGTTTTTGTTTTTGTGCTTCAGCTTTCGCTGCAACATCAACTTTACCACCTTCACCAGCTGCTGCTCGCATGTAACGCTTTACTTCAAAATCGTATTCGTTGTTTTCTGCTATGGTTGTAGGATATGGAGTAAAAAGTTTTCTTCCATCAAGTTGTTGATGTATTTCAATCCCACATTTAAGACCAAGTTTTGTTAGATCAAGTGAATCGTTTGCTGCTTTAGGCATAAAAGAGAAAGAGTGTTAGTTGCTTTTTAAGTGTTGTGAGACTGCCAAGATTGTTATTGAGAAGTAGTTAATTATGTGGAAAGTTTATAAATGAGATTTCTTTTGAGAGAGTATGTCAGAAAATCCTTATTTGGCTCCTGAATTAAGATCAGATTATGAATGGCCAAGAGGTCACACTCGCCCCAGGACAGATTCCGAATGGGAGAGAATATTTACAGAGTTTCCACCAGATGATCCTGATGCCAATTCTCAAAGAATGGAGGAACTACTTGCCATCCCAATAGCTGATGTAGGGTTTAGAAGACGCCAAAAAGTCCTTACTGAACTTAGAATTCGCGAGGCCCGTGCAAAAGTTGCAGCAAGACATAGGGAAGTAGCTGAACCTGATTTATCACATGATGCACCAGTGTATGAGATTGATTTTAAATGTGTTGATCTGAGAAAAGTTGTTGTTTTAGGAAGAGAAAATTATTCAGAGGATCCAATCCATGTTCCAGATTTTTATGTTAATTTTGGCAAAGGAGGTGTCGTTAAAAATCGTCGAGTAAATCGTGGAAGAATTGATGCGATTGGAATCAAGTCTACTGGTGCTACACTCCCAAGAACACTTGAAGAGATATTGTATACAATAAGTGATCAAATTGGATCAGAATATGCAAGAAAATTAGTTATACGAGAGATAGTAACTTCAGGTGATCACGACCTTAAAAGTCAACTTAAAGAACGTGCAAGATTTGAACTTCAAAGAGCAATTTCTCGACTTTCAGATGGACATGAACCAGCACAAAAATATTCAAAAGATGATTTAATTGATTTACTAATTGCCAAGGGGATTCCAGAATCAAGACTTGTTTCGGCACTTTCTTTATTCCAAAAGACAGGTGTTACTTCTATTGATGAATGCCTAACGGCAACACACTCCGGAGCAGTTATCCCATTTAGATATCGGTTGGCTCCAAGTGAAGAGATTTCAGCTTATGCAAAAATAAGTCCACATGTTTCTAACATGCGTTGTGCACGCGAATACATGCTTGATGCCTGGGAAGAGCCATTACTCCGACCATGTACAACTATGCTTCTTGATTATTTTGAAACAGACACTCTTGCTGCAATGGTTACGTTAGGTTCAAATGAACAAGAAAAATATTGTGCAGAAGAAACACATCAATTTAAGATCCTTCAACAAAAAGTCCTTACTGATTATGCACG
>CAYTOG010000034.1:0-12576 GCA_964439765.1 uncultured Methanosarcinales archaeon | reverse complement strand
CATTGACATTGTATCCTTCTTGTCGAACAAGGTGTGCTATTGAAGAAATCATTGCGATCTCCATCTCAGATGCTGCAACACCCATGCCATGTAATACCTTGCCACGATAATCTAATCTATCTTTTCTACAACCTTCAGGATCAATTATGAACGCGTTTGTTGCTTCACTGAATAATGTTAGTTTTGAAAATACTGGACCAGTGTGATATTCCCGATTATCCCTTGCTTGATTCGTTTCATCCCAATACCTTCTTGTCGCAGATTGTATAGTTTCCATTAATTCTGGATCACAAGATGGTCCACTTACAATTTCTCTTGCTGCAAGTTCATAGGCAATTTTTCTTTGGACTCTTTGAAAAAGTCTCTCTTGAGGAGATCTCCTTCCTCTTTCATTTTGTCCTATTGGACCAAGCATGTTAAACATGCCTTTTTCTGCTACTCTTAATGCAGCAAGATTTAACAAATGTCTTGGATCATCATAACTTGTTTCAATCATGTCACTAATTGCACCAAACGGAGCATACGTTTCGTTTGCAATTACTAGATCTCCACCAAAAATATGTGGTTGATGAGAACCACACGTTCCAACTCTTACAACTTGTGTTTTTCTTTTTGGATTGGCTGCAGCAATAGAAGCTATAATTTCCATTAACTCCATTATTGTTATTTCAGAGGAACTCATACCCATACCAGTTGTCAGTAGAGCAACTGGAATTTTGTATACATTAGTATCTCTTGTGTTGTTTGGATTTCTTCTATTCATGTAACCCCTTGCTATTGGAAGTCCCCTTCCTGTTATAACCCGGCCTACTTGTTCATCTAAGCAAGAATAAATATAATCAGTTCTACTTGGTGAACCTGACACTAACCAAAATGGAAAACCCCCTGTAAATCTTTTTGTTAATTCAATGTGGTGAGTTTTTTTGTCCATTTTTATTTTCCTGATTGTTATTGATTTTTCATTTCTTGATACAAAGGATCTTTATCTTTAGGGTTTTGAAACGCTTTAAGATATTGTGGAAGCTTTTCTCTCATTTGCTCTTTGTATTCTTCTTTGATGTTAAGTTTGTTTATTTCTTCTTGGAAATTAATTCCCTTTAATGAGGTTATGTTGCTAATGAATTCTCGATTTTGTTCTACAATTTGTTTTTCAAGAATCTCTGCTTTCTTAGTTGCAAACTGTTTAGTTGCAGGAAACTTTGTTATTGCATTAGCTCCTGCCTCAATAAGATATTTAACTTCTTCGCTCCTTCTAAGGTTAGTTCCTGCAATAATTTCCAGTTTTGGGAATTTTATTCTAATTCTAGCAATCCACTCAATATAAAGCTCTGCTTTTGGTGCAGTTTGAAACATTCCACCCCTAATTGGTTTTAGTGCATACAAAGTTATTCTGTCTAATTCATGTTTTTCTATGAAATCAAATAAGTAAGACATCTCTTCTACTGTATCACCCATTCCAACAATTACTGCAATACTTTTTTTGAACGGTTCATTATTTGTTCTTATTTCAGTGAACATTTCATCATACGGTTTTATTGGTTTACTTGGACATACTTTTTCATGCAGTGTTGGATGCAAAGTTTCCATACTTGCGCAAATTCCTTTCACATGAGGTTTTAGAAGGTCCCTTCTCTTTTTTGGAATCACACCAATGTTAAGCCAAATCTTTTCTCCATAAACTTCAGACACTGTTTTTGCAAATTCAATTAATTCATTATCTGGCATCATACCATAACCGCCTGTTAAAAATTCTATTCGCCAATTGAAGACTTTACAAAACAAAGCTTCAAGAAGAACAGACCCCATGGAACGTCTTGAGTTTTTGGGGTGAGAAATTTTATGTTTTTGTGTTGATCTGAAACAAAACGTGCAATCTCCCAGAGAACAGTACCAACTCAAAAATATGCATCTGCCATACCATGTTTTTTGGTTTTGGTTTTCGTTATAGATTTTTGTTGCTTTATTTAGAAGAATTTGTAGTTCCTCTGTGATCTTTACGTCTTTTTCATGCAGGAAAACAGATGGGTTATAACTATTTTGATCATTGTCACATGATTCTGGTGGCGCTTGGTCCACATTTATTGTCTTTTGCATCTATTATTTGTTTTTTCACTTTTCTTTTAAAAGGCTTGCGAGGAGAACCTCAATAATTAGCCAATTTGAACTTTTAGCCAATAAGTTTAAAATTGCGTTCTTCCTGGAGAGTTACAATTAGATGGCAAGAGCACCTGAAAGAAAACTTGAAATAACACAAAAGCTTGAAGAGTTAGCGGTAGCAGGAGTTTTGGATAATTCTATTGCCATACTGAACTTGCCTGCTGCAAATTTATGTGAAAAAAGAGCTGAAAGGGTTTCTGTAGGTGGAAGATCTTGGCAAGCATGTTACGGTTGCGTTTCTCAGGGAATTCCTTCTGGAGACGCTTTGGATATTGATGAAATTAAAGGTATCATTGATTTCTTTGCAGAGCAGTATGGCACTAAATTTATTACCATTAATGGCAGAGGCGATCCTTTTCATCCACAACTTCGCTCTGATACTTTAGAAAAAGTTCGTTATGCACAAGATAGGTGGGGAATACAATCATATGTCTTTACTGCAGGAAATAATCTTGATGAAAGAACTTGCGAGACGTTATCTGATCATAGAGCTAATGTGATGATGAGTTTATTTGGAAATAGATTTATTGATGCTGAATTTTTTTCTGGGAAAGTATATCAACCATCTGCAAAGCCACTTCAAGATCAATTGCGAATTGCAACAAATTTTAGACAATTAATTTCAACTTATGCTGCTAACAGTAATCAACCTGCAGAGGGAACTACTCGACTTGGTATGAATTATGTTGTTTCAAGAAGTGATTTAAGGCCTACAAAACTCCGTAAATTGAAACATGCAGCAAATGCTAATGGGATTTTTTTTGTTAGTAATATGCCTTTTCAACCAATACCTCTCCATCATACTCAACATGCTCTTGAATGTTTGGCGAGTCATTATAGTGACTTTGAATTACGGCATAGCACAGAAGTTAATGGACAATGTCAAATGGGGGCAGGGTCCTCTGCTACAGTAGATTTTGATGGAACATTGCTGCGTTGTCCTTACATGGATTCATCCCAAGGAGATGGAAAATTTAGAGATTTGATTTTTAGTGGAATGATTCAAAATGTTCTTCGTCGTTATATTGCAGATAGATCATTTCCTTGTGTTATGAGAAAACATCAGCGATAGAATTGTTAGTTGAATTAATCCTTCGCAGAAAGGTTTATTAGTCTTTTATTCTTTGTTTACATTATGCACAAAGCAATAGTCACTGGGGCAAGCAGTGGTCTTGGATACCAAATAGCAAAACATCTACTTGAAAATGGGGTTGAAGTAATTAATCTCTCTCGAAGTAAATCAGATTTGCCAGTAACTAATGTTAAAGTTGATTTATCCAAACACACATCCATTATGAGATGTATTACACAAATACAAAAGAAACACAAAGATATTGATCTTCTTGTCTGTTGCGCGGGAGTTCTTCATTGGGGGTATATTGGAAATATCTCCACTGATACTATAGATTCAGACTTTTCCATTAATGTTACAAGCACCATTAAGTTGACAAATGCATTTCTTCCAATGCTTTTGAAACAAAAAGGAGATATTGTTATTATTGGATCAACTTGTTCTATTCCCACCCACATAAAAATGTCAGTGTACAATTCTACAAAATCAGCTATTAGAGGTTATATCCAGTCATTGCAATTAGAATTAAAGCATGAAGATGTTCGAGTGATTGGTATTCATCCAGGAGGTTTTCAGTCAAAACTTCATATTAAAGCAAAGTCTCCACTTAAACAAAAAGATTTGATGGATCCAAAAGATATTTCTTCACTATTAATGTCCATTTTAGCTATGCCAAGGAATGCCCAAGTTACTGAAATTTTTATTGATCGAAAGAATGTGAAAAAATCAAATAAGATAAAAAGAAAAAAGAAAAAATAGTTTTATTTTAACACAACAATATTTGTCATCCCACGGCGTTTTCTCTCAATTAAACCCTTTCCTTCAAGTTTATCTAGAAGCCTTGTGGTTTTTACTTTTGTTAGTTTTAGTTCTTTGACTAAATCACTTTGATATATTGACCCTTCACCACCAAAAATTATTTGCATTGCTGCTTTTTCTTGTCCTTCAAGGGATTCAAGGATTGATTGTTTCTTAGCGTCAGTTAATTTTGATTCGCTTGAATTTGCATTACTTTTTACAGCAGCATTTATAGCAGTTGTAACATCTTCTTTTGATACTCCTGGAACTTTATCTTTTAAGAAAAAAGTGATGAGAATTCCTACAAGAATCAGGATTGCAAACAAACCATAGCTTACAGCCTTTTGCATCATCAATGTTGTTTGCATAGGGCAGCTATCTCCATGAACACAAGATTCATTTACAATATCCTCTAACGCATTATTATATGAAATTGTCAGAAGCAAAATGATTACTGAAATTGCAATAATTAGAATCCCTACATATTTGTTTTTCATAGTTTGTTTATTGAGTAGTTTCTTTATATGTTTTATCTGTAAATTATTTGAAAAAAGAAAAAAGAAAAAAAGAGAAATTAATAAAAAAAATAAATTCTTTATGAAAAATTATCTTGGCTGGTGAGCCTTAGCATGACTTCTGCCACTTCTAGGCCCAGAGTGTCTACTTCTGCTACCTGAACTACGTTGGCCGCTGGAACGTGATCCGCTTGAATCGTTGCCTCTTCTTGGCCCCCTACCACTGTGACCTCGTGGACTACCATGACTTCCACGGCCACCACTTCTACCTCTGTTACCGCCATAACCACCACGGCCTCCAGAACGTCCTCCTCTTCCGCCAAATCCTCCTCTGCCACCAAAGTCACGCTGTGCTGGTGCCATTGCAATATATGGAACTTGTGGTGTTTCACCTTGAGGAATATCTAACTCTGAAAAATCTCTTAAGATTCTTGCGAAGTTATCATGGTCACGACTTGAAAGAATGTTAATTACAAGGCCGTCTGCTCCAGCTCTTGCTGTTCTCCCAATTCTATGTACATAATCTTTGCTGTTAATAGGAATATCATAATTCACAACATGTGATACTCCTGGAATATCAAGTCCACGTGCTGCAACATCACTACAAACCAAAATGTCAATCTTTCCTTGCTTTAGCAAATTTAATGATTGTATTCTTTTTTGTTGTGTATAACCACCATGTATAGCTGCAACTTTATGACCTTGTTCCTTAAGACTTTGAGTCAATCTTGTTGCATGATGTTTTGTGTTGCTAAAGACTAAAGTTAAATCTGTCTTTTCTTGCTCGAGAAGATGACATAATAGCGAAAACTTAAACCGGTCCTCAACATCGTAATAAATCTGTTTGAGTTTGGTTGGATCAACTTGTGCAGTCGCTTCAATCTTCACATAATCACGCATGTATCTTGTTGCAATTTGCATAATATCATATGAAAATGTTGCACTGAAAAGAAGCATTTGCCGCTCTTTTGGAAGTTGACTCATAATTTTTCGAATGTCATCTATGAAACCCATATCAAACATCTTATCTGCTTCATCAAGAACAAACATTTTTACTGTGTCTAGTTTAAGTGTTCCCCTTTCCATATGATCTAAAATTCTTCCTGGGGTTCCAACGATTACATGTGCTCTGCGCATTGCATCAATTTGTGGGTTTAATGCAACTCCACCATACACTGCAGTTGTTCTTGTTCCTTCCAATTTTCCTATGTCTGATAGGACATCAGTTACTTGCTGAGCAATTTCTCTTGTTGGTGTTAAAATTAATGTGCATCTCTCTTGATGGTTTGCTGCGTTTTGCAATACACCAAGACCAAAAGCCAATGTTTTTCCAGAACCGGTTGCTGATTGTCCAAGAATATCTTTTCCTTGAATAATTGCAGGAATTGCTTCTTCCTGTACTTGTGTTGTCTCGACTATATTGTCTTTTTTTAGTGGGTCAATTAAGGTTTGACGTAGACCTAACTTATCAAATGTTACCATAGTTATTTCTCTCCATTATTTGTGTTCGTTTTTAGTAAACAAGCAAGGTGCTTGCTAAGAAAACAGGTGAAATTTTTGGAACACTAATGAAAAGTTCTTAAATCTCAAATATTTTCTTGCCACTGCATAACACTTTTTGAGTTATGCCGAATCTTATTATATCCTCTAAAATTGATGCTGCTTTATAAAGTTATCTTGAATCTGTTTGAATTTCATATTACATCACTGAAGTGATTATCAATTTTCAAATTTTCACCAAAGATTTCATGAATCTGGCCCCTAGTATAACCTAAAGCCATTAGTTCTCCACTTGCCCTGTATGCTAATTCTCTTCTATTGCCAGCTAACTCCCCTTCATCTCTTCCCATCTCTGTTGTTATCTCAGCTATTTGTTCACTTAGATAATCTCTTACTTCACTATATCCAGGTATTAGTTCTGGTTCAAACATTACTGAAAGTTCCCCTGCACGAAAAAGACCACAGCCTCGACCAAGACTTTGAACTAGTCCCGGACTCAACCTAGAAAGATCTATCTCAGGCAAATCACCTTCCATTTTTACAAGATAACCCCTTGCTTGTGGCACCTCTTGAACAACCCTACCCACTGTACCTTCTGGCAAAATTCCATTACGAAGACCAAGATATGTTCTTGTTAATGCTGCTGTTCCCCCGAAAATTGTTTCTTCAACTTTAACTTTTGCCCCAACCTCAAGATTTTGCGTAGGCAATTGATATGCTTTTCTTACTCTGCCTACATTTTCTCTTGGAATAATTAAAGAAATTTGGCCCCCTCCTGTACCAACTGTAGCTCTAAAGTTATCTTGATTTCTTGTTCCAGTTACTCTTAGAACAATACCTTCAGGTAATCTATTTGTTTTTTTATTAACAACCACATAATCTCCATCTTGAACATCTCCTTCCAGCGCATTGTATCCATGTAATATTGCATCCAGTAATTCTAATTCTAATCCTCTTTCTCCAATAAGTTTAGATCTATCAATGTGAATTCCTGTTCTTCTTAACGTTTTATCGGCAATAAGTGCATGAACACTACCATTTCTGCCAGTGTATCTAGTAGACAAATCATTAATTTCATCAAAAACAGTATCAGGCATTTCTGCAGTAACAGAAGGATCTAATTTTTGCCCACTCTGTTCAAATTCTCTTTGAATAACACAAGAGATTATATCTTCAGAAACACCTAACGCTTTTAATTTTTGAACTATTTCTAACGGAACTTCTCTTGTTAAACGATCATGCTCATCTAATGTTAATTCTGCTTCTAGAATTATATCTTCAAGTTCATCACTAGCTTCATTAATTATTCTTCTTATACTCAATTCATAATGATCTCTTCTTGCTTGATCATCAGCGCCATCTGGAAGGTCCGCCCAAATGTCTCTGTTTTCATAAACTGCTACAACCCCTAACTCTGCAACGATTGAAGATACTCTCCTTATTTGATCATCATCACTTTGGTCAGGTCTGAAATAACCTCTGTAATCAATTGTTCCTGTTGTTCCTGCTCTGATACATTCTTCACCTAAATCTCCTCTTTCTCTTGAAGGCATTTGATCTTGAAGCAAAACAACTTGATCTCCCCTTCTTAGTGGTCTATCTCTTTGAACTACTTTCCCATAAGCTAACTGACTTGGAACTGCTCTTTTGAATTGTTCATATTCTGTTTTTGTTGTTGGTAATTGATCTTGAGGTATCTGCATGACTATTCCTAATTGCCTTACAACATCTGCTACAATTGTTTTTGCAGTATCTGCATAATCTACTTCTATTCCTTCTGTGTCACTTACTGCAGAACGTAATTCAAGTAAACTGTTTGCTTTTCTTTTCTTAACTTTTTTTGCATGACCGATTGCAGAATGAAGATCTTCAAGACCCATACCCTCCTCAGTTTCAAGTCCACACCTTCTTAGTAAAACATATTCAATACTTTCATCTCTTAAACCATGTTCTAAAGCTCCATTGATAACTTCTTGTTTATCAGTTAACCCATCTGCGCCACCTAAAATTCCTTCTATTGCAACCATCCGTTGTAAATCTGTTAAATCTTCAACATTACGTAAATAAGGTACTATCTCTCTATCCATTGCAGCAACTATTCTCTCAGCTGCTCTTGCTGCAAAAGGGTCTACAAAAACAAATGGATTAAGTGAGCTACTATTTGCATTGGTATTTCCACCATTTGATTCTGAATCTCCATCTTCTCTTGGAACATTCAATGAAGCATACATCATTGCTCTTACTTCTGCTGCTAACCTATTTGTTCCTTCATGCAAATTTGTTTCTTGAAGTAAGTCGCTTGCAGCAAATTCTTGGCGTTGTGCAAATGCGTGCAATGCCATCTTTGATGTACTTGGACTACCCTGTGCTACTCCATCAACAACAGTTCCAGAATATTCTGCCCTGTTCTGTTCTAGAAAATGAGGGTCGCTTAATCCTAAAATCCCTACAAGAAGCCTTTCAGAACTAATATCTGAACTTCCAATAGTTGAAGTTAGAGCTCTTCGATCAACCCCTTCCAACACTTTTGCAAGATGAAGGATTGGATCAAACTCTCTTCTCATAGAAACCTCTTCAAGAACAGGCCCAGCACTTTGTCTTTGTGCACGTAACCTAGCTAATAATGCTGCTCGATCAATAGTCATTTTAATTTCTCACCCCTTCTTCTGGTGGAAATTCTAATTTATCTAATGGTAATCTTTCTGGATGTTCATGACAATCACAAGGATTTGCCATTTTCATTTCACTTAAACGAGGATCTATTTCTGTTTTATACTCTAGTTTTCCATTATGTGGCTGATCAAATTTATCTGGTTGAACTACATCTTGAAGTGCAAATGCAGCTAAAGTTCCACCTACAAGATTTGTTCCTATTACTGACCCATCTGCGTGATCAATACAACTTTGACGTCTACGATGTTCTTCTCTAATTCCTGATTCATAGAATCCTGGCCTGATGTGATTTAAACAAGAAGTTTGGCCTGGAACATATGTTTCTTGCTGTGCTCCTTTCGGTGAAGATCCTGCACTGATTAGAGTAGTTGAGGTTTTTACACAATAGGCCGAAATTAATGCTCTTGCGTAGAGATTATCTACTAATGTAAACACAACATCATACCCTTCTGGCCGTAACAATTCAGGAGTAAACCTTCTGTTACTTAACTCAAATCTTTTAACATAGGCTCTGCTCAATAGATTATCTGCCCTCCCCATTATTCCATATTTCTCGGCTAATACTTCTGCCTTTTTCTCTCCAATTGCATCATAAAATAAAACTTGTCTGTTGAGATTATGGTCTTCTACTCCATCATCATCTAAAATATCAACTGAACCAACACCCATATCTACCAATGGTTCTAAAATGGCATTTCCTAAAGCACCCGCTCCCACTAATAATGCTTTTAGTCCACGATATTTTCTTTTATCTTCATCAGTAAATCTAATAATTGGGCCATCTCCTCGATGATGGAATCTGTTTCCAATTCCCCTTGTTACATACACTGGTGCACGCATCAAATGTTCTCTATCTTCAATTAATATTTTTTTGATTTCTTCCCACATTAATCCACCAAACAGTTTTGACATTAAATCCCCCTGCTCAAGTCCTTCATAATGAGGCATTAACTGCGCTTCCCTTAAATTAGGCATCCTATGACTAAAATCAAGTAACTCAAATGACCCCATACTTGGTCCTATACCTGATGTTAATACTGGAATTCTGTGTCTTTTTGCATAATCAATTACAACTGCTTTTGATCTTGGATTATTTGTTGTATCAACAATAACAGAAGATCCTTCGAGTGCAAGTGTTGCTGCACACCTCTCTTCTAAATCCATTTCAAGAGGTACACCTACAACATTTGGATTGATTGGCCTCATTGCTTTGGTAATTTCATGCGCACGAAAACGTCCAGGACGCATAGGCATATCTAAGAATCTTTCACCTCTACTAGTGGCCTTTCTTCCAACAACACGAAGCTCCCCAATACCTAAGGCAGCAAGGGGCATTGCTAGATTTTTTGCTCCATTGTCAGAACCTACAATAGTTACAACACTGTTATTTATTCTCTCTTGACCTTCTTGGCCCCATAATCTCTCTTGCCTTGAATAACGCTGAAATTCATTAATTTCTCGACTAGATTGAGATCTTTCTCTTACCATATATTGTTTACCTACTCATTAAAGTTTGATTATTTCTCACTTGGTTGTTTTTCTTCACCAAACATTGTTGATGTATAAGTTAACATTTCATCTTGGAAATTTCCACTCGTTGCTCTTACCATAAATGTTAATTCTTTAACATCAAATGAACCTTCTAATCTTTCTGCTAACCTTGGAATATACTCTGCTTTCAATGTTGGATGTTGAATACTTTCTTGATCTACTGTTGGTGCTCCTAATTCAGAAAATGCTTCATTTAATGAACGGCCATGCACTAAGACCATTCCAAGAAGATTATCCACATATGTTGCGTGTTGTACACTTGGAGAGCGATACTGTGCTAAGTATCCCGCTGCAGCGTAAGCAAAACCTGTTGTAATCTCTGATAAGTCTTGAGTATCATCTTCTCTTTTTGGATGAAATTCTCTTGATCCAGTTACATATGCCCTTGTTAAATCTACGAGTTCAGTATCAACATGGTCACCATTGCCACGGCTTTCTGGATCAAACCATGACCCTTCATCAAATTCTCCTCCTTTACCACTTTGATCTCGAACAACTAATTCTGTTGTACCTGGCACTTCTTCTTGTTCGCTCCCACTACCACTGGAGAAAATTCCTCTTAATCCACGAGTTACCCAATTACCTCTACTTCTACTTCTACGTGGCTTATATTCCATCATTCCAGAATTTTGAAAAACTAATCTCTCTCTTACTAATTCATCCAATTCTTTTTTTCCAGGAACTTCAATTGGATTATCAACATCAACTAATTCTACTTGTACATTTTTTTTGACAGAATACTTTGTTTTTTTAGGATCACCAATAATTGTTGTTGAATCCATGAAGGCTAGTTGTGCGTAAGTGTTACCAGCATCGTTTACAACAACACTTACCCCGAACCCTTTTCTTAAGTATTCTACTGCATTGAGTTCTAACAATGGAAGAAGTTCTGTTAAAAATCTTTGAGGGTCTTGTGCTATAGCTTCTCTTTGTTCTTCACCAACACCCAAACTATTTAGAACTGTTTCAAAGTTTGATGGGTCTGCAAATGCAAATTGTAACACTGCATCATCAACTGTTTTTCCTCTTAATGCAACAACATCTCCTTCAACATGTGCTGTTGGTTTTCCATCAATTAAACGTAATTTTCTTGGGATTGCTTGAACTGTGTTTAAGTGTACAGTATCCATGAGATCACGAAAATTTTTATCATCAATTGTTGAATGGCCAACACCATGAAAACCATGGCTATGTAACCAACCAACTAAAGTATCATTTCTCCCAAGTCTTTCATTTTCAAAAAGAACAGTATCTCTTGCCATTGATGCGAATTCTCCTGGCACATGAACATATGATGGCTCGCATAGAACTCTTTGAGGAACAATAATATCTCTTACAACTAATTCTGGATCATCACTATCAGCTATAGCTAATGAATACCATTCAAATCCTTGATTTTTTCTCTTAACTTTCCCATCACTAGCTCTCTTAACAGCATCACACATTGCTTGTGCTTTTTCTCTTGCTCGTCGATCCATTTTCACAACTGTTGGAACATATGGTTCTTTTGGTTGAAATGCTGGTCTTCTATTTCTTAATGCTGCTAATACTTGTGCCCTTGTTGGTTTTGTTCCTGCCATAATTATCTTACCTTCATCTTCCCATGTTTCTTGGAATTACATGTTCATTTGTAATTTCATATCCTTGTCTCACTGCTTCTCTTCTTGAAAGGCGCCCTCTTGCTTCTGCATCTCTTCTTGAGATACGCCCTTGATCTAATTCATCTCTTGATAGGTTCCGCCCTACTTTATTGATAAGCCCCCCCCATGTGTGCCCATACCCCATATGTGTGCTTTCTCCCCCACCACCATGATTTCTAAGGCTCCTTTCAGTTAGCCCACTTTGAAAATTTACAACTCCAGAACTCAACATGTCCACAGCACTTTGTGCAGAATTATCCATTGAACCCCTATACAAAGTAGATGAACAAATTGCTTGAAATCCATTAGTCTCACTTTGCAGAAAAGGATGTAACATTGGTTCAATTATTAGAGTTTTATAATAACCATAACCTGTATCACCAACGACTATTTGTCCACCTGAAGAATATACTGGAACTGCAATTCGACATTCTGGAAATGGAACATACTGTTCTGGGTGAACAGGATTTTGCATTGCAAACCTTTTTAATTGTTTAAAAACATAGAAAATACTTCTTCCATGATTTGTTTTTCTAAGATATCCAACTTCACCATGCCTAAACTCACGACGTCTTGCGAATGTTTCTATTCCATTCCCACCAACTACTTGCATGTGGGCAGCTTCATTAAATTGACTATCAAAAAGAGTAAGCGCTTGATTTCTTAACTC
>CAYTOG010000033.1:0-12842 GCA_964439765.1 uncultured Methanosarcinales archaeon | reverse complement strand
CAAAGTTTTGTGTTAATTGTAATTTTCCACTTGGAAGTTCAACAGTAACTTCTTCATATATATTATGGTGAGAAGAGAATTTTAAGAAGAAACTACTCTTATTCAACAGCAGATTTTATTCTTTCAGCAATCTCAGACATTTCTTCTTTGCTTAATTCAAGAACTTTGGTCAAATCAATTAATGGTCCATGTCCATCGCCATCTATTCTTGGTACCAACTGGATGTGAGCATGAGGTACTTGTTCTCCAACAACATATGAGACGACCCAATCTGTATCAAACACTTTTTTAAGAGCGTTTGCAATTTTATTTGCTGGATAGGAATAATCTTCTTTAATATCCCACATCCAACGATAATGTTTTTTTGGTATCAATAAAGTATGTCCTTTATTTTTTGGAGTTATATCTAGAAAACCTAAGAATTCTTCATCTTCAAAGATTTTGTAACATGGAATGTCTCCGGCTACGATTTTACAAAATATACAGTTATCCATTTTAAGATTAAAACATTACAAATCTCTTGCCATTACTGTTCGCCTACTGTTTGCAGCTGCTCTTTTGCAAGCATTTGTTACAAATTCTCGTACCTTTTCATCAAGTGTTTCTAAAAAATCACTTGAGATATTTTGTACGTCAGTGCCACTTTCTTTTAACATTTCCTTTATTTGGGTTCTAACAACTATCATAGTAAATGTTTTGATAAAAATCTATTATAAAAAAATTCCGGTTTAATATTGTATTTGTGTGCCAGAATGGTGTTATACAGGAATTTTTTATTCCAAAAATGTTTGTTTGTAGGCATTTTTGTTATATAAAATTTATGTGTTTGTTATGTGTTTGCAGCCTCATTTGACACAAAACTTTATATACCTCACACCCAGTATTATATTAACAAAGGATAATAATTCATTGAATAATTATTTGACTATTAGAGGTGGCAAAAGTGGCACGAGAAGACTATGAAATTCTTCCTCACAGTTTATTAGAGGATCTCAAATATGATGTTGAAGCTCTCAAAAAGAAACTTCAAGAACCAGAAACAAAAACAAATGAATTAATTTTAGAAATTGAAAGTATGAAAGATTCTATTCATGAACTAAATGAAGTGTTCAAAAAGGCACTAGATACAACACATGATGAAGATATTTTCAAAGCTGTAAAAAATATGAACGAAAGAATTGATGCTGTTGTGACACAAAATGAGACAATTGCAAGAGGAATGATTGCAATTTCTGATAAAGTAGATCAATTTATTGCTTCTTCAAGTGGAGGATCATCTCGCGTAGCACCATCTCTTTCTAAATCTAATGTTAGTCCTGGTCCTATGCATCCAGCGGCAGTACAGGCACCTCCGCCTGGGCCAAGTCCACAAATGATGAGTGCATCACATTCAGGAATGGTTCCTCCTCCACCAAGTATGGGAACACCAAGCCATGCAGGAGTAGGTGGGATTCCACCACCACCAGGACCACCTCCAAAATCAACAAAGAGACATGGGTTTTTCTAAACCTTTTTTAAAAATAATAGTGATAAACAATGGGAACAACAGCATTTAGAGCAAAAAAATTGTTACAAACAGCTGCTAGGGCCCAACAAAATCTTCATGAAGATATTAACAAAGAGGAAATTGCAAAAAAAATTGATGAAATAAAATATTTGTCAACACAAAAAAATGTTCCTCGTTTAAGTTTGCGTAAAGAAATTGTGCATTTAGAAAGTAAACTACAAAGTATTTTTATTTTAGAAGAGAAATTGCTCAAAAAAGAAGAACATGAATCACGCAGAGTAGCATCACTTAAAAGACAAATTAGTTCTCTTAAAAGTCGTCTTAACGCTGCTGATGATAAAGAATTACGTGATAAAGTTGGAAGATTATACCACATACTCTCAGAATTACTTGCAAAATCAGATTTAAAACAAGATGTGGCACTTTCTCAATCTCTACTCCATGAATTACAAAATGTTGATCCTAAACAAGCTGCAAAAGAACAGGAAGTTCAAAAAGAAAAAAGCACATTAAAAATGAAGCGGGTTTCAATGTTATTACACCGAATTAAAAGTGTTAAACATGAACTTGAACTTAAAGCAGAATTACTTAGTTCAGATCCTGCTGGTCTTGCGAAGATAAGAGAACAAATTGCTGGTCTTGAAATAAAAATCCAAGAATTACAACATAAATTTCCTGAAGTTTCTGAAGAGGTTGAAGTGTTATCTCATCCTAAAAAAGAAATAAGTTCTGGAGTGGAACCAACTGGACCACCTTCGCCTCCAGTGGATGTAAAACACACCATGATAATGGATGCTCCAATTGCTGCAGCTAAAATGATGGCTCCGCCAGTTATGCAAACAACCGGGGAATCTGGAGAAAATATGTCTTCACTTGAAACAGCTTTACATGATGAGCAGAAAAAAATACATGAAGAATTAATTGCAGAGTTACCACTTCCTCCTCCACCAAGGATTAGGAAGAAATGATAATGAATTTATTTAATTTGAGAAATTGCTTTTTTAAATAATTCTTTAGAGTCAGAAAATGTTAATTTGTTTATTATTTCTTCATCGGTGTACCATCCATCAATTATTGAATCAGAATCTTCTGGTTTGAGTTCTGTTTCTTTAGTCTCAATTAGATAAACTGGTTGTCTTGCAGTTTGTCCTGCTCTTTCTTTTTTCTTGGAATTATACACAAACTCATGAACAATAGTTGTTTCAATTACCTTGTATTCTGAAGGAAGAAGCCCAGTTTCTTCTTTGATTTCTCTTAATAAGGTTTGTTTACTTGAAGTTTCACCTTCTTCTCTTCCACCTGCTGGTAATGTAAGGTTTCCTGTTTTTTTGTTGTGGATTAAAAGAAATTTTTTTGGTTTAGTATCTTGAAAAACAATTCCTATAACTCCATCATAGTTTTCTTCCATGGTTTATGTGCTTAAGCAGACTTATATAAACTTTTCAGATGAATTAAACAAATTTTGGCGCTGGTCAAGCCGGGCTACTTCTTACAACTGCGCGATGATTTTTATTTACTGGAGTAAATAAAAATGCTTGTTGTAGGTCACTGATTATTTTCGATATTCCGGCAAGCGGACCTGCGCGCCAATAATTGGAATGAACAATTAAATACAAACGTTTAAGTACGGTTTTTCTTTTACTTTTATGTGATTAATGTGGTTTTTGAAATTGTGATGGCAATAGTTGTTCTATTTATCTTAGTTGTAAGTTCGATTTCTGATATTAAAAAAAGAGAAGTTGCTGATATGCTCAGTTGGGGACTTGTAATTGTAGCTCTATCGCTTCGAGCACTATTCTCATTTTCACTTGGATGGGAATTAATTGTTTCTGGAATAATTGGTTTTGGTATTTGTTTTGCTCTATCTTTAATCCTTTATTACACTGGACAATGGGGTGGGGCTGATAGTAAACTTCTTATGGGGATGGGTGCAGTTATTGGAGTAGATTTCTTATTTGGTTCCATTGCAAGTGGAAGCTTTGGTTTTGAACTGTTAGCATTTATTATTTTATTACTGTTTTCTGGCGCGATTTATTCTCTTCTTTGGAGTTTCGGTCTTGCTTTTACTCATTGGCAAAAATTCTCTCACGATTTTCGTAGACTGTTTTATGATTCACAAGCATATTTTGTTGCAGCAGTTGTTATATTTGTTGTAAGTTTGTTACTTGGAAGATTTCATCACTGGCTTTTTGCATCATTTGGTTTGATTGTACTTTTAAGTTATGCACTATTTGTTGGAATAGTTGCTGTTGAACACAGTTGTTTCGTGCAAAAACGCCACGTTCTTAAATTGGTTGAAGGAGATTGGTTAGTAGAAAAAGTTCATGGGACAAGGGGAGCTACAATATATCCTAAAACTCTTACCAGAGAAGATTTAGAACAATTACTTAAGTGGTATGGAAAAGGAGATGTCAAAGAAGTAGTGATTAAAGAAGGAGTCCCATTTGTTCCAGCATTTTTGATTGGTTATGTTTTATTATTGTTGCAAGAATATTGGTTGCCAATTGTAATCTCTTTTTTTTAGAATTTTGTTTTAATTTTTGTAATTAATGGATAATTGTGAAACTCTGAATAGCAAACATTATAATCTTTTGTTGTGTTCTCTTACTGTATGAAACGAGAATCACTGGTTCCTAAAGTGTCTTTTGAATGTAGGATTCTATTTATTCTTGTTGTGTGCTCATCGCTGTTTCTTCTTAGCTGTTCTTCGACGACAAATATTGGTGGTGAAGAATATAAAAAAGTAATAATCTCTGGCAGTGTGAAAATTACTCCAGACTCAGAATTTCTCGCATTAACTTTAGATGAAAATGAAGGGTATCTTACTTGTCTTGGAAGTGCAGAATTTGAAATGGAATTGTATTTTCCAATTGATGGTGGGGATTCTCTATCGGGCTCTGGAGTGTACTTTTTAACAGATTATTCTTGTTATGAATATGGTATTGCTGACCCTTGTGAAGGTGTTCTTCCAGAGGAATCTATTGAAGAGCAGTCTTTTGAAGTTTATGGTGAATTAATTGTAGATTTAGGTGGGTTCACAGATACTGGAGATGCTCTACAAACTGTTGATCAAGTTTACTTTGGAGTTAAAGAATTGCCTTTAGGTGAAATGGCAACAGTTGAAATGTTTTGCGAAGGACAAGAACCATATTTAATACCAGATCCAGGATTATTCTCTCAAGTATTAATGCCATTTTATTTTATGTATAACAGTGTGAATGTACAAGAAAATGTTATAAGTTCGGTATCTGAGCATTCTTTTTTGCTTGAAAATAATTTATATGCAACATTAGAATATGAAAATACAATGGAAATAGTTTCAGAGATTGAATAATAATAATAACAACAACAATAATATTATAATAATAACTTCTTTCTTTTTGTGGTTTTTTGCAAAGGTTTTTATAGGCGAAAATATTTATTTTCTAGTATTCATACTTAAAAGTAAACATTGAATTAATGGTGATGAGGTGACTATGTATGGTCAAAAGACGGTTTATAAATATAAATAAAAAAGGTTCACTAAATCTTTCTATTGAAGCAATTGTGATAGTTGTAATTGCATTTGTTGTTCTAGGGTTAGGTTTAGGATTTGTTAAGGGACAATTCGAGCAAATTACGGACACATCAACTTCTGTACAAGAGCAAATTGAACAACAAATTTTAGATGATTTGCGGCGAAGTAACAATAAACTTAGTTTTCCAAGTAATGATTTAACATACGAAACAAATGAAGAAGATGTTCAAGCAGTTGGCGTAAAAAATACTGAAGATCAGTCACTTTACCTTAAACTTGGTTTCCAAGTAAAAGATGGTGAAGATTTTATTGATTTTGAGTCAGGGACTGAAATAGAAATATCTAGTATGGAAGCTGAAGCACAAATTATTTGGGATAATTCTTGGCAAGAAATGGATGCTGGAGATGATAAAGTAATTTCTTTCTCTTTAACTGCACCAGATAAGCAAGGAACATATTTGTATAAAGTATATTTGATGGAAAGTGAAGATGGTACTGATGCTACTGAATCAGAATATGATAGCACAACATTCTTCATTAAGACAACATAGGTGGTGATTATTAATGGCAGCAAGACGAAAAGCAAAAAAAGCAAAGCGAACAAGGAGAAAATCTACTCCTGTTAAAAGAAAAGCAAAGAAAGTATCTAAGCTCGCTAAGGTAAGTCATATGACAGGGTTAATTCGAAGAAGTAGTTCTGGGAAACGACAAATGACTGAGGAACAAGAGTTTGAAATTATGAAATTAGTTTTAGATAAGTTTCTTTGGCTTGGTTTCTTAGTAATGGGTTTTGGAATGTATCTCTCCCTTTCAACTGGAGATTTACGTGCAGGTGGTTGGTACCTTCTTGCAGGTGCAGGACTTTTACTTCTATTCCTGTGGGTTATTGTAAAAGAATTTGAGATTTTAGAAAAGAGATAACTATCACACCAAGGGGTTGGTTTCTTTTTTTTCTTTTTTCTTTATTTTTTCTTTCATGTTTTATGTTCATTATTAATGTTTTAATTTATGATTCTTTTAATTTTACATAACTTTATATATCAGCAGTTAGCATTTGCGCGTTATGGAAGAAAGTAAAGTTGTACCTCTAAAAGTAGCTGATGATGATTACTCTAATCTTTCTGCTTGTGATAAGTGTGTAGCTGAAGGTGGAAGTTGTTGTACTGGATGTGGTAGCGGGATTTTTGTCACAATTCACGACATGCTTCGTATTAAGCGTTATAATAATATGCCACTTTCTGAAATTGCCATATTCAAAAAAATTGATGATCCAAAGTGGCTTGCTGATTTGAAAGAAAATGATCCTTTCTTCTTCGAAGCTGTACGTGATGGCAAAGTACTTCAGTTAATTCGTAAAGATGGCCATTGCCAATTTTTAGTTGATAAGAAAGGTTGTACTGTTTTTAATCATAGGCCTGCAATTTGTCGAATGTTTCCATTCACTTTTGATTTCACTCAAGATGGCAAATTGATGCTTGTTGTACCAAAAGCATCTCGTCAAAAAGATGAAGATTGTACTATTCTCAAAGACAATTTTTACCGGAGTAAGGGTGCTAACCTTCGTGCAATGAATTCAACAAAGGAAATTATGATGGGTCTTATGAAAGACCACATATATGAACTACAAATGTACAAATTGTATGTTGATGACATGGCTAAGGGCATGCCTTTTGAAGATATTGTTTCTAAGTGGGAAATAAAATTAAATGAGAAAATATCTGAAGATTCTTTGAATCTTGGAGAGAAGAAAATGAACACTCCAATTGAAGGAAAGAAAGAAGAAACAGCTTCTGTTCAAGGACACCAATAATTTTTAGAATAACTACTTCCTAATTTTAAAAGTCAAATCATAGTGCCAACGTCTATTTGAATGGAACCACCCAAAGTGTTTTGCTTTATCATTATGGTGTCTTCCTTCTGTTGCACGAATTCTTACAGTTGAGGTTTTTGGCCCTTGTGGTCTTAAGTTTGGTGTGCGTTGAATAGAGAATTGAATAGATTGCCCAGACATTAATATCCCTTTGGCTACATTATTCTGCATTCCTTGAATATTAACTCTAACTCCTGGTTCTTTTTTAATAGCATAGCTAATGTGTCCCCCTCCACCATTTGCCATTCTTATTTCAGTAAAATCATTCTCTGGATCATCAGTAAAATCTTGATTGAAATTCTCATTTGGAGAATTAATTTGACGTTCATTGACATAAAATTCTAGTGCAGATTTTCTCCTTTTTGTTCTTCTTCTTGGCTTTTTTGGTGGTCGAGGAGGAGTTGTTGGTGTTGTCGGCGGAGGATTTCCACCAGGCCCAGGCTGTCCACTAATTTCAATATTAATGTTGAGTTCTAATTTACCCAGAAGTTCTACAAGTGCATCGATGTTTAGGTCTCCAATGCCTCCACGCTCTCTTTCAATAATTTTAATTTTTTCTCGAATTTCATGAATTTCTCTTATGATCTCTCTTACGTGCTCTTGAGTTACTGATGTTGTTTCAATCCTCTCAATTTTATCTGTAATTTTTTCAATTTCTTCAATTAGTACTATTTGTCTATCAATTAATTTCTTTTGTTTTCTAACAAGTGTTTTTTCTACTTCTTTTATCTTCTTAATCAATTTTTTATGTTTCTTTGAAATAAACTTTTTTGTTTTCTTTCTAATCACTTGCATTTCTGTTCGTAATTTATTTATTTCATCTTGTAACACTGCAACCTCATCATGAACAACTGTCCTTGCTTCATTAATCAAATCAGTTTTTATTGTTTCTAAGTATGATGTTAATTTGGCAATCTCTCTTGTATTAAGTTTACTATTTTCATCTAATGTTTGTAACCACGCTTCAAGTGCAGTAAGCTTTGTATCCATATCGTGTTCTAATTTTTCAATCCTCTCAAGGATGTGTTGAAACATTGCTCTTACTTCTTCGCCAAGACTACCTGCAGCACCGGCGCCTGGTTCTGTTGGATTGTCTCCACCATTTTCTCCAGGCCCTGAAGGCCCAGTTGGTCTTACAATAGGTGTGTCGCGTGCATTAGTTACACTGTCATCATCATTTGTTTTAAATGGATTTAATCGATCCAAGTGTGGACGCAAATCAAAATCACTATCATCGTCTCCTCCAAGAGCACAACTAATCAATTTAATAATATAATAAAACAAGAAAACAAGCGCAATTAAAATTGCCCAATCTACTGCTGCATTAACACTACCAACACTGCCAACCCCTAATGCCCCTCTGCCACCTAAATCAGTAAGGTGGGCTTTTTGTGCTGTTAGGATCCACATTATCAACGCTGAAAGGCCAGTTTTCACAGCGTACCATGCACATGGCTCAGATGGAATATTCATTATTATAAGAACTAATGCAACAAGTGGTGCCGCTAGAAGAATTAAGCTTACAAGTGTGCCATAGCTTGTGGCAATAGCAATAAGAACGTTTGAAGGTATGAAAATTACAGAAATTAGTGAAATAATCGCAGCAATAATTCCTGACGTTTTTCTGTCAAGAAACTGTATGTTTCCTTTTCCAGCAAAGACTCCTAAAGCAAATAGCACACTGAAGAGTAATACTGCAATAGCAAATCTTAGGAATAACACAATATCATTTGATCCTGGTAGATTAAGAAATCCAAGTCCACCAATGTAGAGTACGGTATCCCAGATACTTCCAATGCGATCAAATACACTTGCGTGAACTAATGGCATAAGAAGTAGTGTCACTAAACCAAAGATCCAACTCCTCTTATTCATATGTTTCAAAGAATCATTTTAACGTATATAAAGATTGAGGTTTTTATGTTATATGTTTGTTAGTATTAACGGGTATTAAATTTGTAACTTTACTCTTTGATTTTTGCATACACAACGGAGCTTTTTAATTTTCCATCTTTTCCTTTAATGTGCTTTTTAAGAATTGCTTGTTTGATATAACCACATTTTTCAGCAACTCGTCGACTACCTTTATTTTTTGGATGAACCAAAATCTCAATACGTTTTAATTTTAATTTATTAAAAGCAATGTCTTCAGCTAATTTCACTGCTGCTGTTGCAATTCCTTGTCCCCAGTAATTTTCATCAACTAAATATCCTATTTCACCAATATATTCTCTATGTTGATTAATCATTATCCCTACTCCTCCAACAACTTTGTTGGAAAGAATAATCGCGAAGTTGTGTGCGAGATTTTTTTTACGTTTTTCTCTTGTTTTTTTCAAAAATCCTCTCTCTTCAGCAATAGAATTAACTGTAGTAGAAAAGTACGTGAAATTTGGACTTTGAAGTATTTCAAAATATCTTTTAGCATCTTTAACCTGCTGATAACGAAGAGATATCTTTGGTTTTTTTGCCATTAAACATTGAAAGAAACTCCTTTTGCATTTAAATATTCGTTTTTTAAATAGTTTGTCCCCTATTACGTTGTACAAATATTTATAAAGGTCTGGAGAATAAAAAACCTAGGGGATGGGTGACAAGAAAAGAGGTCAAAGAGAGGTAGTTCTCGGGGTATTATTGCTTTGTTTAGTTCTTGGTATAGCAAGTGTATCTTTTTTTCTTCCAGAGAATATTGGTGGGCCGTTGGAAGGAGAACTTACAGGGGCTATTGTGACAACTTCAATACAAGGTGAATCAGTTGAAACATTGGCAATAGAAGAAGATGTTTCTTCTGAAGACACTTCTATTTTTTCACGCTTACTTGATTTAATATCTTCAAATTCTCTTACTGGTTCTGCAATAGGGGCTGTTCCAATTGATGTTGATCCAGTAGAATCAACTCCAGAATCTGAAGAAACCATAGTTGAAGAAACAACTCCTTCTTCAGAAACAGAAATTCCTGAACCAATTGATTCTTCAGAGTCATCAGATACATCTAGTGGAATTAGTTCACTTGGGTTTGAAGATGATAGTGGGGGTGTTTCAGCGGAAGCAAATTGTGACGGAGATAGTGCTTGTAATTGTGGTGATACTCTAACTGCCTCTAGAACTTTTAACGGCGTTGATAATGTCACTAAATGTGTTGAAAATGGCTTGATTATAGCAGGAAGCAATCTTACTCTTGATTGTGCAGGGTACAATATTACTGGAACTATTGCAAAAACAGGTATTGGAATTAATATTCAAGCAAAAGAAAATGTAACAATTCAAAATTGTTCAGTTGAACATTTTCAAGAGGGAATCATAATAGGAAATAGTGATAATATTACTATTAAGACTAATAATATTTCTATGAACAGTGGTATTGGTGTTCTTTCTAATGGACCAATTAATTTAATTTCTGTTAAAAGTAATTTTATTCATTCTAATGCCAATGGTGTAATTTTGAATCAAAGTAATTCAGAGAATCATCTTATACAAGATAATACAATATATAACAACACACAAATTGGATTAACTTATACTGGATTTAATGGAACCATATTAAATAATTTCATCTATGATAATAATGATCGAGGAATACATGTTAATGCAGATTCTAATAATACTACAATCCGATTAAATACTGTAAATGATCATTCTTCTGGAGGAATTTTGTTATTAAACTCTTATTTCTTGCTAATTTCTGGTAACACTCTTACAAATAATACTCTCATTCTTGATGGAATAAATGAATCAAATTTAATCTCTGGAGCAATAAATAATGAAGGCCTTATATTAGATGGGACAACTGATGCCACACAGGTTTTAGATCTTAGTATAGGAACTCCTGCTATTGAGGCAATTATTGATATAACTGGGTCTGGAACCACAAATTATTTAGCATATTCTAGTTCTAATGGGCTTATTAATATCAGCTCGACGAATCTTTCTTCTATACCTAAAGTAACTTCAACAGAACCTTTTGTTTTAGACCCAAATAATATAGGTGTTGAGGTTCTTAATTATTTGAATTTTAATACAACATCAATGATTGAAATTCACAATAGAGATTTTGTTAAAACTCCTCAGTTATGGAAAGATGATTCTCGCTGTGACAATACAAATTTTTGTAATGTGAGTTATAATGGTTCTACACTTTTTGCAAATGTTACAGGATTTAGTAATTATTCTACTTCTGCAGCCTCAGATGAAGATTGTGCAACATTAACTGCTGATTTCAATTTAAGTACCAATATTATTGCAACAGATACTTGTTTTATTATTGATGCAGATAATATTATTCTTGATGGGTTGAATCAATTTAGTATAACCAGCAATGGTAGTGGGATTGGAATAAACATGAGTGATGCTGATAATGTGACTATTCAAAATCTTGCAATTGACAATTTTCTTTTTGGAGCCATTGTTGAAGGTGGTGAAAATTCTACTGTTTCTTTTGTAAATATTAGTAATTCTGGCTCTGTTGGGCTTAATGTTACTGGTCCAGCAAAAAATTTGTTAATTTCAACAATTTTTGCTGATAGTAACACTGGATGGGGAATTTATTCAGACTTTAGTGGTTCAGATAACATCAGTATTCGACATAGTACAATCAATAAAAGTACAAACAATGGTATTACTTTTTCGACGCCAAATAGTAGTATTATTAATGTGACGGTTTTCAATAATACTGTTCATGGAATAGATATTCTTGAGGGAGCAAATTACACAATTATTGATAGTGTTGTTGTTTATAACAACAGTGGAGAAGGAATTAATCTTCAAAACACAGGATATCTTTTGATACAAAATAGTTCTCTTACAGAAAATCGATTATTTTTAGATGGAGTGGATTATAGTAACATAACTAGTGTTTATTTTTTATTGGGATCGATTTTTGCTCAAAGCAATACAGAGTATAACATTTTTACAAATGTTACAGTTTTAGAAGGTGGTGCAACTTCTATTGATGATGAAAATGTTGCACCACTAGCAACTAATACAATTGTCTTTCAAAATGAATATGGGACCATAACAATAAATGATCTAAAAAATATAACTGTAACTTCCGATGTTCTTGTTGGGGATTCAATTTATCTTTCACAGAATTTAGTTGGTATTGAAATGAATGATAGTTTTGCAAGTTGGAATTCTTCATCTACTGAGATTTTAATAAGTAATTTATCATATTCTTTAATGCCTGATCTGTGGAAAGAAGGTTCTAATTGTGGCATTACTAATTTTTGTAACATAAGTTATGATAATGGTCTAGGAATCTTATCAGCAAACGTCAGCGGTTTTAGTAATTATACTTCATCTGCTAAATCTAATGAAGATTGTGGGACCTTAAATGCTGATTATACCTTCACTCAAGATATAGAATCTGATGGAACTTGTTTTGTTGTTAATGCAAACAATATTGTTATTGATGGTTCCGGCAATAATAGTTTAATTGGAGATGGTGGTGGTACTGGAATTAATGTTAGTGATTTTGATAATGTGACTATTCAAAATTTATTTATAACTGAATTTAATAATGGGATTGTAATTGGTGGAAGCCAGAATTCAACAATTTCTTTTGTTAATGTTACAAACATGGTGACTGACGGAATAACTGTTCTTGGACCTGCAAAAAATCTTTTGATAACAGAAGCACGCGTTGAGAACAATTTAGCTGTTGGTATTTTTTCTGATTTTTCTGGAGCAGAGAATATTAGTGTTCGACATAGTATTGCATTTAACAATTCCCTTGAGGGAATTTCATTCTCATCACCTAATAGCAGCCTTATCAATGTGACCGTTTATAATAACACTAACGCCGGAATAAATCTTCTTAGTGGAGCAAATAATACTGTGATTGATGGTGCTGTTATATACAACAATAGTGGTGGTGGTTTGGGTTTAACTAGTGTTGGTTATCTTGTTGTTCAAAATATAACTGTAGTAGATAATGAAATATCATTAAACAG
>CAYTOG010000032.1:0-13767 GCA_964439765.1 uncultured Methanosarcinales archaeon | reverse complement strand
TGATTATGCACGACGAGCTTGGCGACGGGCACCAACATTCAAATTTGATGAGCCTAGCTTAATTTCTGGCACTCTCAGAAGATTAAGAGATGAAAGAATTCCTTTTGATGAAATACATGATCGCTTAGAATCTTCTGCAAGTAAAAGTGGAAGCCGTTTAACTACTAGAGAAACAATGGCTTTTTACACATTTCTAGTAGACAATGGTTCACTTCAAAGATACAATGATGGAACTTGTGAAGTAAATCCACAAAAGCTTTAATGATAATTTCTTTCTTTTTTCTTTTCTTTCTTTACATATGACAGAACTCCTAAATCACTTCAGTCTCGACTACAAATGGACATAGGTTTAATTTATATATAATCTATTTTTTGGAAAAAATATGACCCCCTCACATCGTTATTCTGTTGTTCGGACAATCTCCTCTGCTGCTCTGCTTATGAGTGGACTTGTTGCAGGAGGAGTTTACATGCACTTCCAAGATATTACTCCCCCTTGTATTACTGATGTTTCATTTAATGGACACAGAGACATGAAATTGGTAATAAGTGATGTTACTTCTTGTCCAAACTCCCAAGAAAAAACACTTGATCATCTCGCAAAACAACCTTATTTTCCAGGCGTTATTGCTGATGCCCTTCAGCCAACAGCTAAAGCTATTGGAACATTTACTTCTAACTCAGGAATTGCAAGATACCATATTCTCTCAGAAGACAACCAATTTTCTCCAAGAGAAATTCCAAAAGGAGTTTATGTTGGATCATTAGAGTTAAGTGTTACATTCCCACCAGATGTTGATACTCTTTCTCTTTTGATTTCAGATAGGAGTGGTAATAACACAAGATATGGGATTGATCTCATTAAAAAACCTGCACGTCAATAATTAACCTTATTTGAAATTTTATTCCATTCTTTTAACATTCTTCACACCAGCGTCAACATAACTCCAATATCTATTCTCACCAATTATTATGTGATCAAGAATTTTTATTCCAAGAACACTTCCAGCTTTTGTTAATTGTCTTGTAATTTTTAGATCGTCAGAGCTTGGTTTAGGATCACCACTTGGATGATTATGCACCAAAACAATTGAATGTGCTGCAGCTTTAATTGCTGGTGCGAACACTTCCCTTGGATGTGCGAAACTTTTTGTTAGAGTCCCCACACTAATTAATTCACTGGAAATTATTTTGTGTTTTGAATCAAGAAGTAAAGCATACAGATGTTCTTTGTTTTTTCCGTTCATATCAGTTGCGAAATAATTATATGCATCCTTTGATGACTCTATGTTAGTTTTGAAACCTTTCACTTGCAACTTTGCGTAGCGTTTGCAAATTTCTGAAATTGCAAGAATTTGATACGCTTTAATCTCGTCATTTAGAATTAACTTTAATTCTTTGAGAGATGTTGTGTGAAATTTATGGAAGTTACGTTTGCTTAAAAGAATGTTTGCAATTTCAGTTGCGTTGTATGTTTTTTTATTTATTTTTGTTCCTTTGATGAAAATTAAAGCTAAAAGTTCAGCATCATCTAAGGCTTCTACACCATTACGTTTAATCTTTGTCCATGGCCTATTGAACCAAGGGATATCTTTCATTCTCATGAATTTTTATTAGTTTGTAGAAAGTATAAGTTACGTTTGGATATGTTGTATTTTGGAGGGATATGTGGGTAAATAGGTTAATTGATAAAAGTAAAATGTTTTAAAGTTGTTACTTTGTGATGATAAATTAAAGAACATTTATAAAAAAGAATTATTTTACTCCCTATATGCTCCAAATAGACACAGATTATCGATCAGGAAGTGACTTTGAAGACCCATTTTATGTGATCATGCATTTCGACCCAGATATTGATCCATCTTACCTTGATCGAGGAATGCAAGATTATAGAAGAGTCCTCTTGGAAATTGAAACAATAAGACAAGAATATGACCACCTCTTTCATGAAGGAGACGAGAGAGAAATTTTACCAGATGTTCCTCAAGATAGACCCATTCTAGTCTGTGGCTTTTTTGATGGTGTTTGTGTGCAAATTCAAACAGAAGCCTTAGAACGGTCAAACTATGAAGCTTATGTCTCAAGGGAAGGCACGTATTAATAATTAAGATTTCTACATCACAACTTGTGGCACAATATTGTCTTTCTCGTCATCAAAATCCGCTACAAGTGCTTCTGTTGTTAGAATCATAGCTGCTATACTTGATGCATTTTGCAAAGCAGAACGCACAACTTTAGTTGGATCAATAACCCCCGAAGCAAACAAATCTTCATAAGAATCTGTTTTTGCATTATACCCAAAATTATGATTACTAGAGCTCATTAGTTTTGCAACTACTTCTGCTGCTTCTTTTCCAGCATTACTTGCAATATGACGGAGTGGTTCAGAGATTGCTGTTTTTACAATGTCTAAACCAATTTTTTGATCACCCATTAACCCAAGAGAGTCTAAAACATTTTGTGCTCTAAAAAGTGTAATTCCCCCACCCGCAACAACACCTTCTAACGTTGCAGCACGTGTTGCGTTCAATGCATCATCAATTCGCATTTTTCTCTCTCGCATCTCTGGCTCTGTTGCTGCACCAACATTAATTACTGCAACACCACCACCAAGCCTTGCTAATCTTCTTTTGAATTCACTACCCTTGTATTCTTCTGCGTGTTCAAATTGTGTTTTTAGTTGATTCTTTCGCATGTGAATAATATTAGGATCACCTTTCCCGTCAACAATTGTTGTATGTTCTTCTGTAACTGATATTCTCCTTGCAGACCCAAGCATTTCTTCTGTGAACTCTTCTAATTTCATTCCTTTATCTTCAGAGATTACAGATCCTCCAGTTAAAATTGCAATATCTTCAAGTGCTGCAGTTTTATCATCACCAAACCCTGGTGCTTTTACTGCACAGACCTTTAAAGCTCCACGAATTAAGTTTAGAACTATTGTTGCAATAGCCTCGCCCTCAATATCTTCAGCTATGATGAAAAGTGGTCGTCCACTTTCAGCCACCATTTCTAAAATTGGAACTAATTGTTTCATATTTGTAATTTTTTTGTCTGTTAGTAAAATATATGGTTCTTCAAACTCAGTTACCATTTTATCTGTATCTGTTACCATATATGGAGATAAGAATCCTCTATCAAATTGCATTCCAGGGACCAGTTCCAAACTTGTTTTCATTCCTTTAGCTTCTTCAACAGTTATTACTCCACTTGTTCCAACCTTCCCCATTGCTTCAGCTATTAAAACTCCAATCTCTTCGTCGTTATTTGCTGAAATTGTTGCAACCTGCACTATTGTTTCTTTGTTATTCACTGGCGAACTTCTTTGTTGAATTGCATCAACCACCGCTGTTGTTGCTTTATGTATTCCTCGTTTGATTTCAATAGGATTTGCTCCGCTAGTTATTTGTTTTAGGCCACTTGTTATCATACTTTGCGCAAGAACTGTTGCACTTGTTGTTCCGTCCCCAGCATTATCTTGTGTTTGAGAGGCAACTTCTTTGATTAACTTAGCACCCATATTTTCGAATTTATCTTTAAGTTCGATTTCTTTTGCAATTGTAACACCATCATTTGTGATGAGAGGATTTGTTTCTCGATCAAGTATTACATTGCGTCCTTTTGGTCCTAAAGTTACTTTTACAGTATTCGCAACTTTATCAACTCCAGATTGTAAAGCTTTTCTTGCGTGTTCGTCGAATAGTATTTGTTTGGTTGTCATTGTGATCTCTTAATATTATTTTTTTACTTTTGCTAAAATGTCCTTGAACTCTACCATCTTGTATCTTTTTCCTTCAAAGTCAAATTCATCCACACTAAAACCACCATACAACACTTTATCCCCAACAGCAATTGGAAGCATTGCACCATCTGTAGAAGTTCCAACTGCAACAACTTCACCCATTTTTCTCTCTTCTTTTGCAGAATCAGGAATGAAAATTCCACCTTTTGTTTTACTTTCTGCCTTGATTGGCTTTAAAAGAACTCTTGGCCCAATTGGTTCGATATCCATGACTCTTTTTGACGTGAAGGTGTTTTTAATGATTATGGAAATGGAGTAGCTATCTTTTCTTTTTCTTTACCCCAAAACCACTGGTCAAACGCAGTAAATGCTTATATTACAGCAGATTCTTTGAAATATATGACTTCTGAATCAAATAAACATGCACCCCTCGCATACAGAATGCGCCCACAATCACTGAATATTGTTGTCGGGCAAGAAAAACTCCTTGGTATAGGTAAACCACTTCGAGTCATGCTCGAGAAAGGCATACTCCCAACATCAATTATTCTTTGGGGGCCACCTGGCTGTGGAAAAACAACCCTTGCTCGTTTAATGGCAGATCTTGCTGGCTATGAATTCATTGAACTTTCTGCAGTGAACGCTTCTAAAAAAGACATTATGGCTGCAGCTTCTCGTCAGCAACTATTTCAGAAAAAGATTTTGTTGTTTTTAGACGAAATCCATCGTTTTAACAAAGCACAACAAGATGCTCTTCTCCCATTTGTTGAAAGGGGAACCATCACCCTTGTTGGTGCAACAACAGAGAACCCATCATTTGAAGTTATTTCTGCCTTACTTTCAAGGTCACGAGTTTTTGTTCTTGAAAAGCTAACATTAAAGAATTTAAAAGAATTAATTGATTCTGCACTTTTAGATTCTGAGAATGGTTTAGGAAATGAGGAAATTATCCTTGGAGAATCAGAGAAAAAATTAATTGCAAGTATGGCTCATGGGGATGCAAGGTCGTGTTTGAATATTCTAGAACTTTCGTTAGGATTAACTCCAAAATCATTAGAAAATGAGAGGAAGATTATTACAACAGAGATTATTACAAATGCAGTCCAAGGAAACCACTTACACTATGATAAAGGTGGAGAAGAACACTACAATATTATTTCAGCATTGCACAAAAGTATGCGCGACAGTGATGTTGATGCATCAGTTTATTGGTGTATGCGAATGGTTGAAGCCGGTGAAGACCCAAAGTATATTATTCGCCGCATGATTCGTTTTGCTTCTGAAGACATTGGCAATGCTGACCCTAACGCACTAGTTGTTGCCATTGCTGCTAAAGAATCTATTATGTTTCTTGGATATCCTGAATGTGATTGCGCACTTGTTCAATGTGCTGCGTATCTTGCACGTGCTCCAAAAAGTAATGCATCGTATGTTGCTGTGAACAGATCTAAGAAATTGATTCGTGAGACTGGTGCACTTCCTGTGCCCCTTGTTATACGAAATGCAGTAACTGGTTTGATGAAAAAGTTGAACTATGGCAAAGGATATTCTTATGCACATGATGATTCTAAAAATGCTGCAGCCCAACAACACTTACCAGATGAACTTCATAATAGAAAAGAGAAAGTTAAGTTGTATGATAATTAGATTAATCAAAAAACTAAACTTAATTGTTCAAGCACCATTGTTTCTTGATATTCACTAATTGCAGATGGGCCCTCTTTAATTGGAGGAGGATTAGTTAGTAGTAATTCAATTCCTCTTTCAACATCAGCATCCAAAAATGGCCTTACTGTGAAATGTCCACAATGATACAATAATGACATCTCTTCCACAAATAGACCTACTCTTTCAGGGCAAGAACTTATTTCATCAATTTCAGGGCTATCAATATATGCTAAAGCAAAATACCTTGCAGTTCCTTCATGGATTACTCTGTACGTTGCAATATCATACTTATCGATAAATTCCTCTTTATCCATACCCAAACTCTCTAATCTTGCATTCACTAGATAATGCCCTAATTCGTGGGCTAAAACAACATCCCCTGGTTTATATTTATGGACTGGTTCAAAAAAATTTAATAACCACCCAACTAAACTTTGATCAGGAAAATATACTCTTGAAGGAGTGATGTACACATTTCCATCATCAGGATTAAAACTTCCAAGATAACTTTCTTCATCATCTTTTAACCGTGGATCTATTTCTGCTTTTACAGGAGGTATTCCTGGAAAAGAAATACCTAATCTCTCCTCTAATACTTCAACAACATTTGGCAAACTTGATTCTGCAAGTTCTTGGGCCATAGGTTCTTGTAAATTCTGGACCAGGTCAACCCCAAAAACGTAACTTCCGCAAGAAGAGATAGTTAAAGCATATACAGTAGCAAGCAATCCAATTGGTGATAGAGAAGAGTCCATCTTTTAAAAAATTTCAAATTCTTTTATGAAGATTGTGGTTTTATAAAATAGTAAAGAAGGTAAGAGAAGAAAAATCATATTAAAAAAAGAAAAGAAAAAAAGAGTACAATTTTACTCTGTCACAGTTATAGGTAATTCTACGCCATATCCAACTGTCCAAGCAATAAATTCTCCTGCTTCAGTAAATGTATGAGTATAGCTTTCACCTAACTTGATCACAGATGATGTCTCAAATTGTCTTGTATTCGCTTGACTTTGAAACGTTATTGTTACATCTGAAATTGGGTCATCTTCACTGTTCATATTTACGAAAGTTACTGATTCTCCAACAGATAATTCGTATGCCTCTACATTAAATCCATCATATCCTAAGATATCAATGTCTCCACTAGATGCATAGACAAGTTCGTCTTCAGCGTCTTCTTCAGCTTCAAGTTCAGTTTCTTCAACTTCTTCTTCAGCTTCCTCTGCTGTTTCTTCTACTTCTTCTGCTGTTTCTTCGAGTTCAGTACCTATTTCCTCAACTGGGACACAAGATATGATTAGAACAAGAGATAGCACAAGTAATACAGCTAATACTATTTTTTTCATAATAATACACCTCTTTTGTTAATATTCTTATTATTATATTATTGTTATTATATCTTTCTGTTTATTTATGTTGTTTTCCGTAATTATTTTTACTTATATCTCCCATTAGGAATTTTTTTAACAACATCATAAATCCCATTTAATATTCTTAGACGCTCCTGCAGCGAAGATGCACCACCTTGTGAGAGATAATCAAATGACACCGTTACTTCCAAATTCCCATAACGTCTTGCTGGATTCAAATCTGAAGAAAAACACACTTTTGTTACATCATCAATTGTCGTAAAACTAAATTTTCCAAAACGATAAGCATCCAATATCCCTTCAATTGTAAGATTTTGATGACGATTATAAACTTCTGGAGGAAATAACCACATGCATCCCCAATCTGAGAGGTACTCTAAATTACCTACTGCGGAATTCCCTGTAACTTCCACTATATCACAAATAACACGTTTAAGAGGAGTATATGTATTTCCCCTAAATGAAGCCAAAGTCTGCATAACAGGTGGTACTTTTGGAACTATCTCTTCCTTAGTTTTCTTATCAATTCTTCTCTGCCGATACAAAACTCCTTGCTGATAAAATCTAACATCTATTCCTTCATGTGAACGTGTTTTTGCAGAAAAAGCCACTAAATCCCTACTGAAAGTTAAGATTTGATCAAGTGGTTGATCTTCTTGAACTGCAGTTATCAATCTTTTTTGAAAATCAGCCCAGGCAATTACCATACATCCATCGCCATTTTAACTCTCTTTTTAAAATATCTCCACTAGAACGTAGTCAATGGAAGACATTATATTCAAAATAAAAGCAAAAAAATGTGAAAATAAGAAAAAAATAGAAAAATAACACACTATTCAGCAAACATAATCTCGATTCTTTCTTTTCCTTTCCCAATGTTCTTCCGCTTGAACCGAACTTTGCCAATTTGGTTGGTGTTTGATACATGTGTTCCACCACAAGGACAAGATTGTTTCAATGATGGGCATTCCCACTCCCTTCTATTCGCATCGTCTTTATTTGGAAAAGTATTGATTGGATGATCCTCTGAAAACACTTCATTTGCACGTTTCCCCAACGCTTCAAAATGTTCAGAAATATTTTTGTCAAGCACATAATCTAACCTTGATTTATGTGGTTCAACATTTGATCCTACACATTTGGTGTAATGAATACCTGTGATTTCTTCAAAAAGAAAACAGACAATGTGCGCTGCTGAGTGAAGGCGCATAAGGTTTTTTCTCCTATCTAAATCAATTCTTATTTCTACACTATCACCAACTTTGAATGTTGGCGTTTCTTCTAATTCATATTCAATTGTTTCTTCATCTATTTTTCTTGCTTCTTTTACTGTAATGCCTGCAATTGTTCCTGTGTCACTTGCTTGGCCTCCAGCGAACGCAAAGAAAATCGTTTGGTCAACTTGAACTGTGTTTTCATTGATACTAATTACTTTAGCGTCACAAGTGTCTTGCAATGGGTCTTTATAGAATAGTTTTGTTACCATAACTTCTTGATTAGAAAACATAAGATAATAAATGTTTATGTTCTAATTTGTTTATTACTCTCTCAACTCGAGAAATTTTTTCTGTTTGATAATAATATATGGCCTAGTTAATTTTTTTTTGAAGTTCTCTATCTGCAGTTAATATGATATCTCCCTCTTTTGATTGCTTTATGAGAACATCATCAACATACCCCACTAATGGAAGCAAAGATAGCTCTTTTTTTCTTGCTTTTTGTTCAATAATTTGCAGAGCAAGTTTTGCTGCAAGTTTATTTTTTCCACGTCCCATCTCTTTGATCTTTTCTAACTCTGCAACTGTCCCCTGCACTGTTGCAATATTACTTGTATTCCCAAATAATCTTTCTATCTCTTCAAAAACAGGTACGTGATGTTGGCCAATTGCCATCCAAGAATTTGTATCGATAATGATTGTTTTTGTCATTTTATTTGTTTTTACTCGTTTTTCTTTGTGTGATTTATTTGATAGATCAGTTTCTCTGAAATTATGATTATATATATTCTTGCAAGAATAATACTCAATACTGTCAGAAGCATAGCAATTAGCATCCAAGTGAAATTTTCTTGGATTAAAGTTGTAACATACAATAAATATGTGCTAGCTGCTATTGGAATAGCAGCCAGTATTAACGCTAATAAAAAACTAAATGGTTTTTTTGTAATTTGGAGTTTTGTGCTGTGAAATTGTACTTTCAAACTTTTGTTACTGTGACTTAATGCTGCAAGAGTTACAATAATAATTAATATACCGACCCCTGTTAAAATTTGCATCGCATTTGAGAATGCAGTGATGTCAGACTCTAACATTAATTTTCCAGTAAGTGCCACAATTAAAAAGTAAGGTAACACAGTCATTACTGTTGTTCTAAGGTAACCAAAGTAATATCCAAAAATAGTCTTGAGAGTTGTTATTAAGGATTTACTTTTTGTCTTCTTTCTTGCATACAATGATATTGCCCATATTAAACCTGGAATTGTGAAAAATATTAGCATCGCTTGGAGTGCGTATTCCCACACATGCCCACTTAATTTTTCGTATGCTGCAAACATTTTAGCACCCTCAGTTAGAATTTCTTGTTCAGTAATACTTGGGTCTTCTAAATCCAGATTTGCAAGCGGTTCTGTAAGTGATTGTAAATCTTCAGCAACAGTTATTGATGCTGTGACAAGAATGTATGAAAATAATGTGATTGAGAGAAGTTGTAGAATAAAAAGAATGGCAATGATTGCTTTTCGTGTTTTCAGAACATTCCAAAGCCCTACTAAAGAATCTAAAAGGTAGCTAAATCTTTTTTTAGTCATTATCCCTTTATAAAAATAGTTTTGATTTAAATATGCTTTGGGAAAAGTCTTTAGAAAAATTTCATCTTGAACACTAGAAAAAAAAAAGAAAAAAGGCCAAGTAATTCCATGTAATCTGGTTTTTAGCCTTATTTTTACCAGCGATTCTTATACTGCTTGAAATTACCTTGCATGATCCCCTCAGGATGCAATGCTGATGTTTTAAATCGTACTGATTTGCCAGAAGATAACGTGAAACTTACAACATCGGTGTGATTTCGCCTGGCATTTGTTATACGTTCTATCAACTCATGCTCCTTTATTGGGAAATTATCTAACCCCAATAATTTTTTAATGGACATTATCTGCTTCCCCCCAAATTTATAGCAGTTAAGTTATGAAGAGTTTTAGAGCACAACCTCTCCCCAAAAGCCTGCTCTTTTCCTTTTTAGATTATTCCTGCTTTCTTTAGCATCGCTAAAAATAACAAGTCATCCTTCTCTTCGTCATAATGCATCTAATACGCCCCAATTTCAGTAATTAGATTACTGCTTTACATTTTTTAGAAAACATTTAAATATAAATACTTTATGCACATAGCATATAGTTTTACTGTATCGGTATATGTTTGTTATGGTAAAGGGACTATGAATTTGTACATAAAAAAATTATTTACATCGAATGGGGAGTCGATGGGTGAAAAACAACTGGGGGCTTAGTAAAATGAAACTTGTGAATATTTTTCGATTTTCAAGTTTTATTACTATTGAAATTTAAAAATGGAATATAGGAAATTAATTTCTTTTGGGAAATCAAGTTTTGTCATTAGTTTACCAAAAGCATGGATTAACAAAAACAAATTGGCAAAAGGGGCCCTTCTTTATTTAGAGGAAAGTGGACCAAATTTGATCATTAGTAAAGAAGATCAAGCAGAAGCAAAAAAAGACAAAGAAATGGTTATTTTAGTTGATGGGAAAACTAAAGAATGGCTAGCAAGAGAAGTTTGCAGTGCATACATTTTAAATTTTAGAACAATTACATTCAAAGGTAAAGACCTCAAGAGCAAAATTAAAGATTTACAAAATATTGTGCAAAATCTGATGGCACTTGAGATTATGGAACAGAGCACTGATACCATAGTTGCAAAAGATTTCTTAAACATGGATAAAGTATCTTGTGAAGAACTAATCCGTAAGATGGATGTTGTCACACGCACAATGATTCAAGAGTTACATAATGTGTTTGACGAGGATAATTATGAACATATTAACGACAGAGACAAAGATGTTAATCGCTTGTACTTCTTGTTATACCGTGCTGTTCTGTTTAATTTAGAAAATCCAACTAGAGCTATGAAACATTTTGGATATAGTAGTGTTGACTTAATGCGATTGCACTCCATTGGATTTTATGTTGAAATGATCGCTGATGAAACACGCCGTATTGCAAGGCATGTAAGAAATCTTAAATTAACTTCAACACAACAAAAACAAATTGCAAAATTCTTAAAAGATATTGAAAGCTATTACATCGAAACTATGAAAGCTAGTTATTCCAATAATATGCATGCAGCACTTGGACTTTCTGATCACAAACATAAGATGTATCTTTTTGTAGAAAAAATCGAAAAAGATGTGATGGCAGTGAAAGATCTCAATAAAGTTGTGAACAGAATGCAGAGAATGGTGGCTTCCTTGCATAATTTAGGGAGAGTAGTATATACTTTGGTATGAGACATATGTGTGATTATGACTATTAATTAATAGTAACGTTGAAAAGGTTTAAATATAAACCCGAAAATCCCATATAAATGGCTAGAGTTAGAGCAAGAAGGGCAGGTTATAACAATTGGTGGATTGGCGCTTGTAAAGAAGCTCTTTCTAATGGACCTTATTCTTTTGTAGGAAATGTTAGTACCTCTAGAACACTGAATAACCATTCTCGCACAATGGATCTTAGAGTAAGAGGCCCATCAGGTGAAGTACTTGATGCTATTGCAAAACAAAATATTTTCAATGCAAAATCTCTACCCTCCATTGAACATCGATATCGTGAACCTGCTAGATTGCATGCAGCAACAGTTCGTGCACTTCAACTTTCCTCTGTTATTAACACTGGTCTTCCACCTTCACTTTTTGGGTATTCGACAAGACACTCATTACATATTTCAGAAAAGTTTAGAGGTGATTCCCTTCATCAACGAATTTGGAAAAGATCAAAAAAAGATGAAGATTACTCTGATGAATTAGAACAAGGAGTTTTTATTGCAGCACAATTAAATGGAATGTGTACTGGCAGATTAGATGATATACATAGAGAACACGGAACTACATTCGAAGATGAAGCATCTTTACGTGACTCTGAAGCATTAGATTTATTAGAATCTAGAATTACTAGGTTATCCCGAAAAGAGGGATTTTCAGCAAGACAATTAATTGGTGAATTGCGAGATCTTGGTTCAGTTAATGTTCTAAGAGAAATATTTGGACATGGAGATTTTAATTTACACCATGTGATGGCAGAAAGCCCTGATGCAGAAATTGGTGAGTATAATAGAGTGATTGATTTTGAAACTTCAGGGATTTATTCTCATGTTGTCGATTTTGTTGATATCCTAATGGTCAGAAAAGTTCCGCCACTTTCTATAATTCAAAGTGAAGAATTTTCAAGGTTAGTTGGATCTTATTTACTCTGGGAGAGCATGTTTGAAAACGGAGCAACTGTTTCAGAGGTTTCTGAATGTCGAACATTAAGTAAAGAATGTCTTGCAAGAGAACTTAAGGCAAGAGTTGGCCCACAATATTTTGCAGATTTTGTCTTAACATCCTTCACACGGGCCCTTGAGAAACAAGTTCATTTTGCAACTCATGACCGCCGCCATTTAAAACAATATCAAAGAGCTATTGGTGGGTTGTATGCTCATTTAGCTGGCCCACAAATGATTCCTTTCTTTAATGAATCTTCACAAGAAGGTAAAATTCGCCAATATACTGGAATTCTTGGAAGTCTTCTTCGTGAATCTGGATTTGTAACAATTCCCACTGAACAAATTGAAAGTGTTTCTTCAAGTCCAAATGGAGGAAGCTATGGCCTTTCTCAAATGTTAATGGGATTAGGGAAATAAGATTATGCTTAAGACCATTTTAAATTATCTTTATTTCTCATTTAAGTTCTGTTAGGGTAAATGGAGTATAGGTGAATATTTTTTAACTTCCACTAATCATTTTATTGTGAATGATTAGTGAAAACTTTGCAGAGATCTTAGGTCTCCTTTGTTCAGAAGGATCTCACATTATCCAATATTCTGATTATACCGAAGTTTATAGAGGGAAGACACGTTTTCGTAAAAATAAAAGATCAGAAAGAATCGAATTTTACAATAAAGACCCAATATTATTGAAGCATTATCAACACTTACTACAAAATGAATTTCAGTTAAACACAAAAATTACCAAACATGGAAAGATTAACATTGGTACAAAAGAGATTATTAAAAAAATTATTTCACACACTCAACTAGGACACCTCTCTTGGAAGGTTCCAAAAAAAGTTATTGAAGGGAGTAAAGAAGTTAAAATTTCTTTCTTAAGAGGATTTTTTGATGGTGACGGTACTGCAGTTACTGTTTCTCGATTTTTCTCAACGAATAAAGAAGGAATTAAAGAAATCTCATCATTACTAAAAGAACTTAATTATAGACATACATTCCAAAAACCAAAAAAAGTACTTGAGCGAAAACAATTATATTGCCTCCAGCTGAGTAGAAAAGACCATCTAAAATTCTTACAAGAAATTAATCCTGTTTCAAAAAAGGGTTAAAGAAAAAACTTTATAAAGTGCAACTTAAGGGAGATCAGTTGGGGTGCTGCGCATCCTACTCTTTTGTGGGGGTAATCTATTATGAGAGATTATAATAGGCCCTAGGCAAAGTTTGGTCAAATGCGCAGGACTTAAGAAGGATAGCCAGTGTTATACTGGTACATTATGATATCCTGTCCTTTAGTAGGTTCGAGGGTTCAAATCCCTCCCCCCACACTTTCTTTTTATTCTTTAGAGAAATCTTTAAAAAAGGAATCAATGGTTATGTTGTTTAATGCCCCGGTGGCCCAGTGGTAAGGCACTACATTGGTAATGTAGAGGTCCCGAGTTCAAATCTCGGCTGGGGCTTACTTTCTTTTATCTTTTTTTGATAATTATAATTA
>CAYTOG010000031.1:0-14669 GCA_964439765.1 uncultured Methanosarcinales archaeon | reverse complement strand
ATTGATGAGTAAGGCGTAGGGTACACAGAAGGTTTGTGACTAAATGCTTTTATAGAGTTAAACCTTGAAAATACTCAAAAACTGAAGCTTATGGTAAAATATATAACCAAGTAAGGAATAGCCAAATACAAAATAGATGAATTATATATTGATCGTAATATAAATCGATAGTTCTGACATATCTTACCCACTATATTTTATTATGATTTATATTTCAACAAAATCTATTTAATTATATTAATTTTCATGTTAGACGGAAAGCGTTTTTTACAACTTGGAATTTTTCTATTACTCGTTATTGGTGTTGTTGGCACAGTATCATTTTTTGGAGTAGGTGATTCTAGCATTACTGGCGCAACTGTTGTTGAAATCGGAGAAGTAGAATCTTGCATAGATAATTCGAATAATGAATTTGTTCAAGGGGAAGTTACAATAACATATTCAGGTGGTAGTTCCCAAGTGTATAATGATGTTTGTGAGAGTTCTTCAATATTAATAGAATATTCTTGTTCTGAAACAGGTATTTCTTCAGAACAGGTGATTTGTGCTTGTTCTTCTGGCGCTTGCTTGTAAATCCTTTTGATAAAGTCAAAAGTTATAAGTAGTATTCTTCAAATAAAAACATTAGGTGATGATTATGAAGAGGATTGTTTGGTTTTCTGAGATTACTAAGGATGATATAGCAATTGCAGGTGGGAAAGGAGCAAATCTTGGTGAAATGTTCTCTTTAAACTTGCCAGTTCCAGATGGATTTGTAACTAGCGCTAAAACATACGGCGAATATTTAGAAGATACTGGTTTGAACACAAAAATTGCTGAAAAATTAAAAGAACTTTCTGTTGAGGACACTGAAGAATTACAACGTGTCGCAAAAGAAATTCAAGAAATGATTCAATCAACAAAAATGTCTGAGGCCATTTCTTCGGAAATTATTGATGCATATGAATTACTTTGTGCTAAAGATGCTGGTGGAGCTGATGCTTTAGTTGATCCACAAGACGTATTTGTTGCAGTTAGAAGTAGTGCTACAGCAGAGGATTTACCAAATGCTAGTTTTGCTGGACAACAAGCTAGTTTTCTTAACGTGAAGGGCAAGAATAACGTTGTAAAAGCAGTTCTTGATTGCTGGGCTTCTCTTTTCACCGCAAGAGCAATTTATTATCGTACAAAACAAGGTTTTGATCATAACAAAGTTTTGATTGCGGCAGTTATCCAAAAAATGGTTAACTCTGAGAAAAGTGGGATAATGTTTACTGTAAACCCTGCAACCAATGTTGAAGAAGAGATTGTTATCGAAGCAGTCTTTGGTCTTGGAGAAGCAATTGTTAGTGGGAGTGTTACACCAGATTTGTATATTGTGGATAAAAAATCTAGAAGACTTTTGCAGCATGAAATAAAAATTCAAGAGTGGGGATATTTCCGTGACCCTGAGACAGGTGACAATTTCAAAAAACAATTACCTGAGGAAATCGGTTCTAGTCAAACAATGTCAGATAGGGACGTTGAAGAGTTATCTCGTCTTGGGAAAAAAATTGAAGAACATTATGGAAATCCTCAAGATATTGAATGGGCAATGGAAAAAGGCAAGTTATACATTGTGCAATCACGAGCTGTAACTACATTTAAACCAAAGAAAAAAGAAGGCCCAGTTTCTGAAGGAGATACAACTACAGTTGAAGCTGAATTATCTCCATTAAAGAAACATGGAAAAGAATTGTTACAAGGTGACGTTGCTTGTCAAGGAATAGTAAGTGGCCCTGTTCGCCTTGTTAAAGACATGCATGATTTGAAAAAAGTTGTCAAAGGAGACATATTAGTAACTGTTATGACAACGCCAGACATGGTTCCAGCAATGGAGATCACAAAAGGAATAGTAACTGATGAAGGTGGGCTTACTTGCCACGCAGCTATTGTATCACGTGAAATGGGTGTTCCTTGTGTTGTTGGAACAGAAAAAGCAACAAGCATATTACAAGATGGAGATATAATCACAATTGATGCTGTTCTTGGAAAGATTTATTCTGGAGATTTACACTCTGACTTATCTGAAAAACATTCTGAAGTTTTAAGTCCAGGATCAAAAGAAAGTTCTCAAAAAATTTCTGTGACAAAAACTCATGTGAAAGTGATTTTAGGTATGGCAAGTAGGGCAGAAACTGCTGCTGCTACTGGCTGTGAAGGAGTTGGACTGTTGCGTTTAGAATTTATTATAGCTCAAGGAGGAGTTCATCCAGCAGAACATGTTCGTAAAGGAACTGTAGACAAATATGTTGCATTGCTTGTTGACAATATAGGCCAAGTAGCTAAAGCATTTGGAGAAAAACCTGTTTGGGTTCGAAGTTCTGATTTACGTAGTGATGAGTATCGTGGTCTTGTTGGAGGAGATAAAGAACCACATGAGAGCGATCCTATGCTTGGTTGGCACGGAATTCGCAGGTTACTTGATGAAGAAGCAATTTTGCGTGCAGAGTTTAAGGCCGTTAAAGAATTACATTCTAATGGTGTTCGCAATGTTGGAATAATGATTCCATTTGTTATCAGAGCAGAAGAAGTTGCTCGCGCTAAAGAAATATTTGAAGAAGAAACAGGTCTTCTTGCATGCACTGACGTACCTTTTGGTGTTATGATAGAAACTCCCGCTGCTTGTGGAGTGATTGAAGAAATTTGTGCGGAAGGAATAAGTTTCGTATCATTTGGAACCAATGATTTAACACAATTGACACTTGGAATTGACAGGAACAATGAACATATTAGTAGCTTGTTCGACGAAATGCATCCAGCAGTGTTATATCAAATTGCAGATGTTATTGGAGTTTGCCGTGAGCATGGAGTTGAGACTTCAATTTGTGGTCAAGCAGGTAGCAGGCCCGAGATGGCTCAGTTTTTAGTTGAGCATGGAATTGATTCAGTCTCTGTAGATATTGATGCCGTTGCGAAAATAAGTTCTGTTATTGCAAAAGCAGAGGAAAAAGTTAGTTCGAAGAAGAAGGATTAATTTTTTAATTTCTTTTTTCTCTTTTCTTTTTGCTGTTTATAATAAGGAATTCTTGTATGTCTTTTACAATTTTGACAAAGAATTACTACTTTACCTCTATTAGTTCTAATCCTTGCATTCTTTGCAGGATGAAGATAAGTATAACAATGTTTACAAAATTGTCTTTTGAATGGAAAAGGAATGCTTTGCCTAATTTTCATTGCAATTTTTCTAGCTAAGAAAACATATCTATTTGAAAGATCTTGGCGCTTCTTATGTTGCAATTCGGCCCCTTCAAATAACTCTGCAATATGTTCCTTTGCAATTTTTTTTTGCTTATGTTTTGGTATTCTTGATCGTGCCATTTTTATTTAATTTTATTTTTATCTTAATTAGTTAGGCGCTGGCGGAGCGGCATCACATGCATTCAGTTCGCCTGACGCTTTTGCATTGTTGCACAAAGCAAAAGAGCTCACTGAAAATCAATAGATTTTTTTGTCCGTGCCAGCGGAGACGCCGGCGCGCCACTAATTAAGATTGTGCATATTATCTTCTCTTCAAATCAGCATCCATTGCTTCTTTTTGTATTCTAAAGTATTCAGCAACTTTGTTGTTTCCAGCAACTCTTGCTTCAGGACCAACAGTGTAATAAATTTTTTCTACTTTAGTCCCCCAAGAGAAATCTCCTTTTTCTTCCTTGATTTCTTCAAGATGAATTTCTCCTGTTGCAACACCTTTCCTTAAATGGTAATAGATACTTCTTATGTGGACCGGAGGAAAGATTTCATTGTATATTCTTGCGACAGAGTAACCATATCCTTTCTTTAGATAATACAGAATTTCAATGATATTTTGTCTAATTTGACTTTTAGTTGGGCGTCCACGTGCCATAAACAACTAAATAGCATTTCCAGTTTTTATGTCTTACTAAAAGAAGTAAAGAAAAAAAAAGAAATATATTTTAGAATACCCAACCCATCATTGTTTTAAATAGTGGAAATAAAATACTAAATATAAGTATAATTAAGAAAATCATACTCACTCTGTGGTATAATTCTTCTCCTCTCACTTTACCTTTCCACTTGTGTAAAAAGGTTTGTGCCATTTTTCCACCATCAACAATTGGAAGAGGCAGTAGGTTAAACAATCCAATTCCAAGACTTAAGATAAAGAGCCATCTAAGGAAGCTTGCAAGCCAGTCAAGAACATTATATCCAACATTTGCTGCCCCACTAGTATATTCAGTCTTAATGTCAAATTCATTTGTAATTAAACTAATTCCCATAAATGGAGATCCTTCATCATCAGGATTTTCTGCAAGCGTTAAATTATATTCTTCGCTTTCGCCATCTTCAGTTACAGCAGTAATTAAAATAGTGTCTCCTGGCCCCGTACATTGAAGTACCTCAGCGAATTCTTGAAATGTTGAAGTCTCAATACCATTAATTCCAACAATAGGTGTATCTAATGGTAAACTAATAAGTTCTGCAGGATAAGCTTCTTCAACATATTCAGCAAATGTAAATCCGCTCCCATCAAGCATTGAATCTTGCAATGGGGCAACAGCAAACTGAAGCAGAAGAATAGCAAAAATTGCAAGCACAACATTTGAAATTGGTCCTGCAGCCATAACAGAATATTGAATTATGTCTGTTTTTTTGGCCATTGTTTTATCATCAGGTTCAACAAATGCTCCAATAATTGGACCAATTAATACTAACCCTGTTGAATGGACTTTGATACTATGTGCTTTTGCAACAATCCCATGTGAAAATTCGTGAACTGATGCGATAATAAAGATTGCAATTAGCCAATGCCAAAAAGGTAATACTCCAAGACCAGGAACATTTACTCCTGGAAGAACTAATGCAACACCATTGGCTGCACCTGAAACAAAAAGAAGATTGTAAATGTTCTGTAGCATTACAACAGAGATTACAATTAATCCAATAATACCTAATCCTGTTGAGAGATATCCAAATAGAATTACCCATTCACGATATTTTGTTGCTATGCGTTTAATTAACCCAAGGCCCCAACTGGTTCTATAAAGCATAATGATTTTCGCTTGAAAATCAATTTTTTTCCTATGGGTGTAAACTAATAACGCTACAACCAAGTAAAAGATAATTATGTATTTGTATTGCAAAAGAATTTCTATTATTTCAGCCATCCATTATAGATGAACAAAAACTAGTTTTTAATAGTTTCGTAAAATGTGTCTTTTAAGATAATAAAATATTTGAAGAATTCTTTCTTTAGCGAGAGTATGCTTGAAGAATTAAAAGTGCTTGTAATGGAACAAGCTAGAATGAAAGGTTTTGGCACAAATCCCCAAGAAATAAATGTTGCAGAAAAACTACTTTTGATCGGAACTGAAATTGAAGAGGCTGAGAGGATAATGGATTCTGTTCATTCTGCAGATAGAAGAGATAGGAATTTTTTCCAACAGTATGAATTCAATGAAGGAGGATTTTCTTGGCTTTATTGTTTTTCAAGGGTATATCGTTTTAGAACATCTCATTCAAGACCACATTTACAAGAGTATGAAACAGAATGGGGAGATGTGCTCCAAAGAACACTGCACCTTGGTGGCGTGTTTGGATATGAATTTCCAGATTTAGAAATTTATCCACAAGTTTCAGTTAGAGGGACTCATGAGCGAGGAAATAAGGCATCTCGATTAGTTCTTGCTACTGGAGGACATTATCGTAAGAAAAGAATGTATGACTTTGAAAGAGGACTTGTGGATATAGCCCATTATTGTATGGCAGTTGCACAGACAGATAGGTTTGATATTGAACAAGTTGTATTAGATAAAATTGCAGCCAATATGGGCAGAGATTGGAATCCTGCACAATATCATGAACAGTTTGCAAATAGTTAATTAAAAAAGAAGTTAAAAAATAAAAAATTAATAGAAATTTATTTCTTTCGTTTTGGTCGAAGTTTAATTGATCCGCCCTTGCCTCGGCCTTTAATCTTGCCAGCAAGTACTTTTAGAGGGTTTGCTCTAATTTTGCGCTTTGTTTTTTTATCGACGAAAATGTTTTTGAATAATCGTGCATCTGCTTCTGGAAATTTTGCCATTTTTGTTCACTCCATATTTGTTTATTGAAAAGTCATTTTAGCGCTGGTCAGGCTGGGCCTTTCCATTTCACTTCGCCAAGATTTTGCTTCGTATTCCAAAGCAAAATGCTCGTGAAAGTTCACTGCATTATTCTTTGTTCCAGCAATGGACGAGCGCGCTAATGACTTTATTGTTGATGTTTATTTTATCTGTTTCATTACCTTAAGTCCCATTAGGATCCAATATAAGACATTTTTGCCTTCAGCAATTTCTGCTTTTAGTTCTTCTGGTATTTCTAAATCAAATGTTTCAAAACTTTCACTATCCATCACACTTGCTGTATTACCAGATACACCTAGGACTTGCGCTGTTTTCTTTTCGATGATCGGTGCTTCAACTTTATCATGCCCTGGCATTACAAGGTTTCTTTTTTTACCATCAAGTAAACCAACGGCCATCATATTTACTTTTGCATGCCCATGTTTTCCTGGCCTTGAAGTTGTAGTATCTGTTATTTTACAGGCGTTACCATCTATGATGATAGTGTCTCCTTTTTTAAGAGACCCAACTGAAACCATTTTTTTATCGTACATTGACATTATAAACTCCTCCGCTCCACTTACTTGTAGATTAATTGTGATTATCTGTAGAACTTGCTCCTTTAGCAATTCTTTTTATATCTTTTGGACATAATAGACTTATTTCTCTGCAGCCAGGGTAATATCTTTATCAGTTACAGTTTTTCTCCCAGCATGCTGTGCAAATTTACTAGCTTCAGTAGCAATTTCTAGAGCATGTTTTTCTAAGACTTCTGCTAATGCCTCTTTAGCAGCATCTGATACCCTATGGGCCCCAGCAGCACGCATTATTTTGTCCATTGCGTTATGTGAAATATACCTTTTTTTTGCCATTATAGGGCTAGAATTGGCTTTTTTCTTTTTAAATCTGTCGGAATTGAGCGTATTTTAAGCAATTAAACCCTCATTGCTTTTAAACGCTTCACTCTCTCTTCAGTACTTGGATGAGTTGAGAATAGTTCTAAGAAAGATTTCCCTTTGAATGGGTTATGAATAAATAAATGGGCAGTTGCCTCAGTTGAACCTTGTTTCTTGAAAGGATGATGCGCAACGTTTGCTTTGATTTTTTCTAAGGCATTTGCTAAAGAATACGGATCTTTGATTATTTTAGCTCCCGTTTCGTCAGCCAAATATTCTCTACTTCTAGAGATTGCAAATTGAATGACCATGGCCATTATTGGCGCTACAATTGCAAGCGCAATTAATTCTAACATATTATTGTTATTATCCCGTCCGCCCATTCCACCAAAGATAGCTGCCCATCTTGCCATCATTGCAATATATGAAATTACCCCAGCTATTGTTGCAGCAACACTACTGATTAATATGTCTCTATTTTGAACATGTGCAATTTCATGAGCAAGCACACCTTTCAATTCATTTTTACTCAAGATTTTGAGAAGCCCAGTTGTTACAGCAACAGCTGCATGATCGGGATTTCTTCCTGTTGCAAATGCATTTGATTGGGCAGAGTCAATTATGTAGACTTTTGGCATAGGTAAATTTGTTTGCTGAATAATTTCTTGAATAATTTGATAGATCTCGGATTCTTTATTTTTATCAGCTTCTCTTGCTCTGTACATTTTGAGAACAATCTTATCACTAAACCAGTAACTAACAAAATTAATCCCACCAGCAAAAATTAGCCCAATTAGAAGTCCAGTTTTTCCTCCAACTAATCCTCCAATTAATAATAAGATTCCAGTTAAGGCACCTAGAAGAATAGCAGTTTTAATTTGGTTTGCAATCGACATAATCTTATTTGTTTTATTTCGTGTTATATTAAAATGTTTTGTGTGGAATTTTTGTTTGTTTTAAAAAGTAAATTATATAAACTAAAAACCATTCTTTAATGTTAGTTTATTGGTGACAAATGGTTTTAGAACATATTTTTCCAGAGGATTGGCTTGAGAGGAAAGCACGTTACGCGCTTCTTCTTGGAGCAGGATATTCTATTGTTGGAATTTTGGTTGCATCCGTTCTCTTTCCGGGTGATCCCGCTCTTGTTGCAGTTGCTTTTACAGCATTACTACTACTTCCTGAGCTCTATAAGATTTTTACCATGGAAGAGCGCCAAGAGCGAATGGAGAAGAAGATCACACTCAAAGCTCTTGTGAAAGACGATTGGGATATTGTTAAAATTTACTTATTTCTGTTCATTGGAATATTACTCGTTTACGCATTTGCAACTATGATTATGCCAAGTTTTGAGACAAACACATTATTTCGCGAACAGCTTGAAATACGTCTTGGACAAGGATTTTCTGGAAATGCAATCCTTGGAACATTCGGTTCAGAATTATTTTGGAGTTTACTCAATAATAATTTCCTTGTAATGCTTGCATGTTTTATTATGGCATTACTCACTGGAGATGGAGCAATCTTTTTGATAGTTTGGAATGCTTCGGTTTGGGGAACTATTTTTGGATATACTGCAAGAGCAGCTAGTAATTTTTCTGGAGAGAGTGTTTATGCAGTTTTTGCAAAAATAATGCTAGTGGTAACTCCACACATGATGATTGAAGCTACGTGTTATATTCTAGCAGCGATAGCTGGGGCAGTAATTAGTAAAGATGTGCTGCTCGAAGAATTTGCTTCAGACAGGTTTATGGAAGTATTTGGTTTCAACATTTATTTATTACTCTTCGCTGTGATATTTTTAGTTCTTGGTGCAGGTGTTGAAGCATGGGTACTTGAGAATGTAACATTATATTCTGATATTATCCGCATGAGCTTTTTAGGAGCATAAATCAATTATGCGGATTGCATGACCCATAGAACTCGCACTGTCCTGTTTTCCATTTACAAAGTGGGGTGATATTTCTTTTGTAATCAGAAATTTGTTCAGTGATTCCAGTGTGAGCATGTATCAATTCAATTTGTTCTTTTGCTTGCACCACCATCTCAGGTGTCGCGTTTAATAATTTAAGATTATTTCGTAAAAAGAAGACCCCAACCTTATCTGGGATTTTCCCATGTTTTTCTTGATACATTAAACAATAAATGGCAAGTTGTAATCTAATTGATTCTTTAATGTCGGGGGATTTATTTGTTTTATAATCAATAATGTGGACTTCACCATTTTTATGAGCAATAGCATCAATAAATCCTCTTACACTATGATCTTCACTTTTGTATTCCTTTTCTCTAATTGGTGCTAGCTTGTGAAAAATTTCTATTAATTCAGTAGGATTATTCTTTAATTCATCATTAAATTCTTTTATGAAATGATTTACCCAATTAATCACCATCATCATAGTTTCTTCGAAATAAAATCTTAATTTATCTGCAGGTAAATGCAATTCATCTAATTTTTCTTTATACTCTTTCCATTGACCAAAAAGTAATTGTTGAATTGCCTCATGAAAATTCTTTTCATAATTTTCACCAGTATAATTTGAAATATCAAGATCATAGAAATATTCTAATGTTGAGTGAGCAATGTTCCCACGCACTAGATGGATAGAAGATTGTCTTGGCAATTTTTCAATATAAGTATAATAATATTTTCTTGGACATTGTTTGAATGTATTTATCGAAGAAGGAGATTCTACTCTGTTTGCCATGTTTTTTTCACCATCTTTTTTTGCTTATTATTTGTTTGAATTTTGTTTATATGTTTTTTGTGTATTTGGCCAGTGGTTTTTAGAAGTAGTTTCGAATATAGTCTTGTGTTTTAAGAAAAATAAGGCTAATTTTATAAAGAGGTTATAATAATGAACTATTATAATGCCTAAACCAAAACCAAAAGGAAAACATAAGGGTAAGAAAGGAGCTAGTGATGCACCTCAAGTACTTCGTGTACGTTTGCCCCAAGGAAAAGAAGTATTAGGTATTGTTGAGCGGCGACTTGGTGGTTCACGAATGTATGTAAAATGTCTTGATGGGAAAACAAGAATTTGTCGTATTCCTGGAAGACTTAGAAGATATTTATGGGTTCGAGAACAAAACATAGTCATTGTTGAACCCTGGGAACTTGGTGGCGATGAAAAAGCAGATGTTATCTATAAGTATCGAAGTAAAGCTGAAATTGATTTCTTAAAGAGAAAAGGACATTTAGATGCTATTGAAGACGATTTTTAGAAATAGTATCTGCATAGTTTGTTAATTTTCTATTCTTCCACTTGATATATTTTGAATGCATTGTTTCAGACACTAGAAATCCAAGCATCTAAATGTTTAAATAACGATTTGTGTGAAAAAGGAACATGAAATCGATAGGAAAATTGGTGGCAATTCTTTTACTCTTAACAGTTTTTTTTATTCGTATGGCATCTAAACTTGTAAGTTTAGATTTAGCACGCGGTGCATTTGCACCTCAACTAGCAATATTTTGTGTTGCTTTAATATTATGGCTTTGCGCAATTTTGTGGCCTTTAGCATATAATGAATCCTTGCAAGTCTTTGCTGCAACCGTTGGATTACTTTTCGTGTTTGCACTTTATCTTCAAGGATCAACAATTGATCTTGTGGCACTTCTTGCAGCCCTTGTATTATTTACTATTAGTTTGGGGAGAAGAGGAGATACTCATAGTGGGGCAGAGATGCCTTCCACTACGAGTACTCTTACAGTAGCATCTGTCTCTTCTGAAGAATCTCCTAAAAGTGTTGTAAAAGTGGCTCCAGGTAAAATTCAGTTTGTTGCTAGTAAACGCGGTAAATTTTATCACAAAGTTGGAAGTGAATGGGCGAAGAAAATTAAAAAAGCCAACCGCCGAGATTTCGTTTCAAAAGAAGACGCGTGGCAAGCAGGTTACAAAGCTCATAAAGATTTAGAAAAATAATTTTTTTAATTTCTTTTTTACTTGTTATTATTTTAATACCTTTTTTTTCTTCCTTCTTTCATCTCTAATACTAAGAACAGAGTACCCAATAACTGCTACAGTTATGGCTGCATCAGCTACATTAAAACTTGGCCAAAAAGAACTCGAAAAGAAATCAACGACATATTGTTGGAAAATTCTATCAATCCCATTTCCTAATATCCCTGCAAGGAATAACCCTGCAAGTACCGCATACCTTGTGGTCTGAGGTAATCTTGGATAAAAATAAATGACTGTAATTGCAGCTATAAGACTAACAATACCCAAAATAAATGAACTTTCTTTGAGAATGCCGAACCCTGCTCCAGTGTTTGTAGAATATGTAATAGTTAAAAATAAAAAATGAATTGTTGGCTGGTATAATTCAACAAGATATTTTGTTAATTGATCCAAAGCTGTAATTAGAATAGTAATAATCACAAAAATCTTTGTTTCACGACTTTTGATAATTTGTGGCCAAGTTTTTTTTACATTTAGAATTTTTTCACTGTTTGCCATACATTATTACCACAAACGATTCGCTTGCCCTTTGTTTTGTTGCTGCTGTGCTTGTTCTGCTCGAGCAATTTGTTCAATAACTCCCACCCGTTGATCAAGTGATGCTAAAAGAGCTTTAATTGTGTCAAGTTTGCTACTGATTAATTCTATCTCTCTATGGGTTATTCCTCCAGTATCTTGACCTCTTGCCTGAGAAAATGCATTTGGCGCGTGTTCACTAGGGTTATAGTCTGGAGCTTCTCCTGGTGAACCAATTGGAGTTTGCTTAGGTGCTTGTGCAGCGAATGGGTCTGCTGCTGGACTGTCACTTGGTAAACCTAAATTATCTTGTGCAGGCCCACCTTGACTTTTGCTTGAAAATGGATCAGAACTCATACTATCAAAATCAAATTCATCTTTTTTCCAAAACATTACTTTATCCATAAAACCCATCTTACAATAAGAGAAGAGATAAGGGGATTTAAAGGTTACTGATAATATCGTTTATTCTAAATCTTTAATCTTCTTTAGAAGTGCATTTACTCTATTGCCTTCACCTTTAACAGCTGTTGGACTTCCACCACCATGCCATGTAAACCTTGGACGCATTTGAATGGGAAATAAACGCTCATTATTGTCATCAAAAATAATTGCAGCACCTTTCTGAGAAGGCAGATTATTTAATTCTTGATCCAAACCTGTTCGCATATAACTCTGCATTAATTGCCCTAAAGCTTCTACATCCATTTTTGCAGTTAGCCTATGAGAAATTACAATGTCAGATTGAGTCATAACATCTGTATGAATTTTTCCTGGCTGCTGTGTTGCAAGAATCAATGAAATCCCTGGTTGTCTTCCTTCTCTTAGAATTGTAATTAATGAGTCGCTTGCTGCAGTCTTACCTTCTCGTGGAAGAAGTTCGTGTGCTTCATCTATTGCAATCCACACAAGTGGTTCTTCTTGTTCTTCTTTTTGTTCTTTGGTAAAATAGTGCATAGATGTATCCACGCTTTTGAACTCTTCATATTTTCTACTCAGCATTCTTTCTTTGAACAGTCGTCCACATACAAGCCCAGTCACTAAAGCTTTAATTTGCCAACCTGACGCCATTGTTGCGTAAGGGCTCACATCAAGAACAGTAACTTGTCCACCTTTTACAATATCTTTTAGGGGCGTTCCATCTTTTTCAAAAATTTTCCATCTATTTGCCTTTTCAAATAAATTAATTACAACTGCTTTAGTTACTTTGTCACTTTCTGAATCGTTTCTTGTAAGTTCAAGTAGTTTTTCAATATCATAACTTTCTTTGGTTTCGTTTGCTTCAAGAACAACTTTACTCAATAAAACCCCTTCAGCAGTGTTTCCTTTAATATCAAAAGCAGTTAGCCAATCTTCTGGCCCCACATCAATTGGTCTTAAAGAAAAAGGAAAATCTGTTGGAATTCCTTCTTCTTTGTATTTGTAATAAAAACCACTTGGCGTATAAATTTTCACATCAAGAGCTTTTGGATCAAAACCCCACTTGTCCAATAATTCAGCGTCTTGATAATTAGGATATTTCATAGTCCAATAAATTCCCATGGTGTCTAACAAAACAATGGATAAATTTTGTTTGATATGTCTTGGAAGATCTGCTAGACCTTCAGCAATTGACCCCATGGTGTAGGATTTTCCACTACCCCTTTTTCCACAAAGAAAAACAATATGCGCTCCAGCTACATCTAAGTATACTGGGTTTGATAGAGAAGTTGTTTGTCCCATCTTGACATATTGCTTACCAATGAAGACTGTCCCTTCTTTTCCTATCTTTTGGACATCTTTTTTACTACGCCCAATAATCACATCGAAAGTCATAGAGTCTTAAGAAGAGTAGAAGTGGTTAAAAAGTTTGTGTGCAATAACATTGTTAAATAATAAAAAAAGAAATAAAAAAAAGTAATTCAATTAATCACTATAATCTCTCTACAAGTCTTTTTCTAATAAAACTTTTACTTTAGAGTTCTTTACAGTACTTTTGCTTCCAACTAAGTATCCTACTTTTAATCCTTCAGCAGTTTTTGCTAAATTTTCGTTTACTTCGCCATCAAGCACAATTGCATGAATTCCGCCACCTAAACTTTTAATGGTGGTAGAAAGCTCAGTCATTGGAACTTTTCCTAAGATATTGAGCTTCCCATCAAAGATGCATGCACCACGTGTTCCAACTAAATCTTCAGCTACTTCTTTGAATTTTGTTTTTTCAGTAGCTGTTGGGCCAGCAGTTCTAGATCTTGCTGGAGCGGCCGGTGCTGGACTTCTAGAACTTGCTCTTCGATCATTTTTTTTGTTACCGTTACTTGTTCTGTTGTCATTTCTTCCTTTACGGTCTCTTACATTTGATCTTTGGTCACGTCTTATTACTGGTCTTGTTAATCTTGTATCTTTATTGATTAACTCCCCACTTTCATTCACGCCAAGGTCTAATTTGGCCTGTTCCGCGGTAATTCTTCCACGAAGAGCCTTATGGATTTCTTTTTTAGTTAATTCTTCAACTTCTTTTCCATCAGGAGCTTTACATACAAAATCAATATCACATACACTGATTAATTCTCTGATGTTCAAGTTTCCACCACGGTCTCCATCAACAAAAATAGTGGTTGATTTTTGTTTTGTTAATTCAATAAGTGTTTTTGGGACTGAGGAACCTTGCATAGAAATCACATTTTTGAAGCCATGTTTAAGCATAATAAGAACATCAGCTCTACCTTCAACAATAATGATATCTTCAGATTCTTTTATGTCTGGCCCTGCAGGTAATTTGTCTCTTCCAAATGATTTGATTTCCATCATCCGAACAGATTCAGCAACTTCAGTTGCAATTTCTTGTGAATCTGGTAATGTGTTCTCTGTTAAATCTGAGAGAAGAGATTTTGCTCTGTCAATTACAAATTGTCTTTTTGTAATTCTTACATCTTCAATTGCTTGTACTTTGATGTCAGCATTACATGGTCCAATTCGTTGAATAATTTCTAAAGCAGCAGCAATAATTGCAGTTTCAGTTTTATCCAAACTACTTGGGATAATAATTTCTCCTTGTGTTTTTCCACCATGTGTCTTTAAGTTTACTTCTATTCGCCCAATTTTTCCACTACGTTGTAATTCTCTTAGTTCCAAATCGTTTCCAAGTAAGCCTTCAGTTTGTCCAAAGACTGCCCCAATAACGTCTGGTCTATCTACAATTCCGTCAATTTTAATTGAAGTGCGAACAA
>CAYTOG010000030.1:0-15284 GCA_964439765.1 uncultured Methanosarcinales archaeon | reverse complement strand
AATAAACCCATAAACATATCCTGCAACATGTTCCCCAAGGTTATCTGGATCACACCGAATGTTCTCTCGAACAATTCCATTGTATTCTAATCTTCCTAATTGCCAACCTTCACCACAAAATCTTTCAAGATCAAAAGCCACAGGATCTTCTTTAGACATAAAAACCATTTTCTTATAATCCTTTAAGAAGATTATTGTGATAGAGTTAAGACCTTATATTTCTTAAGCAGTATTAACTTATTCAAAAAGAACACAAACCCACACAGAGATGTCACAAAAATTCCCTCACCAAAAAAAATCTAGAGACGATGCTGCAAGACTTGAACAACAAATAATCTCAGAGATACTAGGACGTACTGGATCTTTTATAGAAAGGTCCCTTCCTATCATTGAACGCCAATTAGCGCCCCACTATGGCACGTTAGGTATTGTTAGAAGAGAATCTTTTGGCCCCTATGTTGAATTGCGCAGTAGTCCTTTCAAGGAGTATGTCCAAGACCATGTAATTTCTAACGAAGGAATCTTTCATTCTCACCAACGTGAACCAACTGCTCACTCCCCATGCGAAAGTACAATTGAATTTAATTATGGAGATGGGGAAGGAGGAGAGAGGTATAATTGGCGCCACCAAAAATGGTTTGTAAGTATTAGTGACCATGGCCATGATAATAATTCTTCTTCTATTGCACTTGTAGAAGACAAAAAATCAGGACTCGTTCAGTTAGGAATTTCTCTTCGAGGATGTCCCACACAGAAAGTCATTGATATTGATTACTGGGAATCCATTGAAGCAAAAATGAGATCTCTTCGGCTTCAAGGAGATGCAGAGTTTATTGCTGCGATTGGAAGAGATTATCAAGCCTCAAGATGTTGGAGAGTTCAAGAAAGCGATGAAACACACCTTATTGGTGCACAGATTGTTGCTAAATATTTTGCTTCAGATCTTTTGAGTTTTTCTCCATCTGAAGGACAGTAGACTTTTTTGAATTATAATCCAATAATTAACCAACCCATATAAGCTACGTAGAGAAATGCTAATGTTGCGCCCTCATAACGGTTGACATTTCTTCCACGTGTTGCAAATACAAGGAATAGCAAGGTTAATGCCATCATTGCAATTCCATCTGTTACCAAAAGAGATGGTGCGATACTAATTGGTTTTAGAACAGAGACAGTTCCAAGGACGAATAGAATGTTAAATATATTTGTTCCAATGATGTTTGATAGTGCTAAATCTCCTTTTCCTTTGTACGCTGCTATGAAACTTGTAATTAATTCTGGAGCACTTGTTCCAATTGCAACAATAGTTAAACCAATAAATGCTTCTGATAAACCAAGAAGAGAAGCTAAATCCACTGCCGAGTTGACAAAGAATCTCCCACCAAGTGTTAATATGGCAATTCCTACAATAACGAATGCTGTTGATTTCCAAAGAGGATAATTATGCACATATTCTTTTTCAATATCTTTTCCAACTCCTTTTGGCGTTTTATGTTGAATTGTTTTGAAGATGTAATAACAAAACATTACAAACATGATGTATAGTACTACACCATCAAATCTACTGAGTGAGAATGTTGCTGTTTGGAAAATGAATGTGTCATTTCCAAGGATTAGTAACAAAAAACTTGCAACTATCAAAAAAGGAATTTCATAAATTAAGGCTTTGTTTTTTATTGCTAGTGGAAGTATTAACGCAGCAACACCAATACCCAGCCCTATGTTTGCAAAGTTTGAACCTACCACATTAGCAACTGAAAGATCTGCTGCTCCCCCAAACACTGCCATGACACTTACAATCAATTCTGGAAGAGACGTACCAAAGGCTACAACTGTTAGCCCAATAATTATTGGTGACACTTTGAAATATGCAGCAACGTCACTTGCACCATCAACTAACCAGTCAGCACCTTTAAGAAGTGCTATTAGAGAAATTAAGAGAATTATAATAAGTATAATTGTGCCCATCCTACTTTAAATTAAAAAAAAGAAGTATATAAATTTGTGGGATTATTGGTTGTAAACATCAAAAGCTACAGGATGCTCGGCAGCAGTGAATACACGAGTTCTAGAAAATCTAGCGTTATTAACCCAATAACCTGAAAATATTCCACCCATCGGGAGTTCATCTCCCAACACTGCACTCATTTCAACCTTAAAAAAAGATAAGTCTAATAGATTATCAAGAATACTGTCTCCAACAAGAGTATAAGGTCTAGAGTGTTCACTTAACCCCATAAGTGGGCTTATTCTCCCTGCCCTCCACATTCTTCTTGCAAGTGGACCTAATCCACTATGCCCATCATTTCTTGAATCCGGAGGTAAATTTCCTGGTCTTGGGATTTTAGAATAAGCAATTAATTCATTCATTATTCTTGCCAACTAGTGGTTTTTTTATAAATCTTTTATGTGATTTTCTCATCCATGCCGAAGAAACTTCTTTTCTAAGTCATCAGAAGTAATTTTAATTAGAATTGCTCTACCATGAGGACAAGTATATGGAAGCTGGCATTCTGAGAGTTCTTTTAGGAGTTTTGTTATTTGAGGAACAGTCATACTATCTCCTGCTTTCACACTTGCACGACAAGCCATCATTGTAATTATCTCTTCTTGAACTCTATTCAATTCTTTGACTTTCCCTTCATTCAATTCTTTTATCACAATATGCAAAAGATCTGTTGCTTGAACCCTCCCAAGAAGAGTTGGAGTTGTAGTTAATGAAAAATCATTTCCTCCGAAATGTTCTAAATCAAATCCTAGTTCTTTGAGTTTTGTTAGATATTGCAGTGCAGTGATTGTTTGCATTGCTGTTAAGGAGATTAATTCTGGTGAGAGAAGTTTTTGTACAGCAACGTGTTTGTTCAAATATTCTTGCATGTACTTCTCATAGAGAACTCTCTCTTGTACAACATGTTGATCTATTAGAAGCATTCCCCCTGGAGTTTCTGCTATGAAAAATGTTTTATGAACTTGCCCCAAAATTCTCATTTCCGGAAGTTTTATATTTTTTTCAATTTCTGATGTTGCCACGTTTGTTTGTGGGATGAATGTTGTTGTAATTTGTTCTTCTTGTTCTTTTGATTCACCCTCACCATCTTCTGCTATTAGAAACTCTGTTTCTTCTCTTTCTTCCATTTCTTTTGTATCTTGCTTGTTTGTTTCTTCTTCAGTAAACACTGTTTGCTCCGCTGATTCAAATTGATACTTTGGAATGTCAGGTAATTTTGGTTTTGATATTTGCGCATCAAGCTCGACTTGCTCTGATTGAATGGTGTCAACTGGGACTAATGAATTTTTTTCAAGTGAATCTTTTATTGCTTTGTGCACTACAGTGTAAACAAGATCTTTCTGCTCAATTTTAATTTCTGTTTTTTGTGGATGAACATTCACATCAATTGTTTTTGGGTCAACTGTAATTTCAAGAACAGCAATTGGATGGCGCCCAACGAATAACAATGAATGGTATGCATCATAAAGTGCCCTTGTGATTGTTTGATTACGAACAAACCTGCCATTGACAAAAATGGATTGATAACTCTTGTCCACTTTCGCTGCCAGAGGTTTTGCTATGTGCCCAGTTATTTTTATTCCTAAATCTTCGTCTTCTAAATGTACTTCAAGTAGTTCTTTACTCAGACTTTTTCCATACATTGCAAGAATATTTTGCAGATGATCTTCTGTTGCTGGTGCATGAATAAGAAGTCTACCATCATGAATTAGCTTGAAAGAAATATTGTTGTGCAACAAGGCGTATCTTGTTACAATATCAACACAATGTCTTAATTCCACACTATCTGTTTTTAGAAACTTTTTTCTCGCGGGAGTATTCCAAAAAAGATCTTTTATTTCAATAGTTGTTCCAGTAACTCCTGCACTAATTCCTTCACTGATTACTTGTCCACCATGCATCTCAATTTTGTATCCTTCAATATTTGGTTCTTGTTTTGTTGTTAGAGTTAATTTTGACACTGCAGCAATTGATGCTAATGCTTCCCCACGGAAACCAAGTGTTGCAATATTGAAAAGATCATCTGCTGTTTTTATCTTGCTTGTTGTGTGACGTTGAAGTGAGATTTTGGCATCAACTTCATTCATCCCACAACCATCATCTTTTATTTTGATCAATTGTTTACCAGAATTCTTTATTTCAACAGTAATGTGTTTTGCACCAGCATCTATTGAATTTTCAACAAGTTCTTTAATAACTGAAGCTGGACGTTCTACAACCTCCCCTGCTGCGATTTTGTTGATTAGTTCCTCTGGAAGCTGATGGATTACCATGGGCAATTTAGGATAAATCAATTATTTAAAGATTTAGATGGAGAAGGAGAAGGAAAAAGAGCACATTACCACGAAAATAAAGCTAAATATGCCTTCTGTGCTATATTTTTATATTCTCCATATAATCCAACAGCTTTTTAACTGAGGGCAAATTTTTGATTAATTCATGACTCAATTAATAATTACAGAGAAACCTAGTTCTTCAGTGAAAATCGCTGGTGCCCTTGCCGATGGTAAACCAACTCGCAAGAAGCATGGCAATGGGTTTTACTATAGCTTAAAACACGGTGGAAATGAAATCTTTGTTGCAAGTTGTGTTGGACATCTCTACGGGCTTACTGAAAAAGGTAAACGAAGTTATGAATATCCAGTATATGACATTGAATGGAAAGCATCACATTTGATGAGTAAAGATTTGAATTACAGTAAAGATTACGTCAAAACTATTGAATTTCTTGCTGGCAAAGTTGATGAGATAATTATTGCTTGCGATTATGATGTTGAAGGAGAAGTTATTGGTTTGAACGCTATGCGCTTTGCTTGCGGTAGAAAAGATGCATCACGAATGAAGTTTTCAACTCTTACTGTTAAGGATCTTGTTAAAGCGTATGCTGAAAGAGAAGAACATATTAACTGGGGACAAGCAATTGCTGGAGAAACAAGGCACAGACTTGATTGGTTTTATGGTATTAATCTTTCCAGAGCTTTAATGGCTGCAGTTAAAGCCGCAGGTTCATTTAAAGTTCTTTCAACTGGTCGAGTACAGGGTCCTGCTTTGAAAATTTTAACCGACCGCGAACTTGAAATTCAAGCATTCGTTCCGGTACCATTCTGGGAAGTTCAACTGAACGGAGAATACAAAAAAGAAGCAGTACAAGCTTTGCATACAAACGGAAAAATGTTTGACAAAGGCGAAAAGGACCGCATTATGAAAGTTGTTTCTGGCGAGAAAAGCGCAACAGTTGCCTCTGTTGAAAAGAGTGAAAGGAAACAAGCGCCACCAAATCCATTTAATCTTACAAACTTGCAGACTGAAAGTTATAAGTTGTTTAAGATCACACCAAAACGCACACTTGAAATAGCACAAAAATTGTATGTCAATGGATGGCTTAGTTATCCACGTACATCATCACAACAATTAGATCCAAAACTAGGTTTTAAGAATATATTAACACAGCTTGCAAAACAACCACAGTACACTAAACTTGCAGGAGAACTTCTGAAGAAAAAAGAACTTAAACCAAATAACGGAAAGAAAAAAGATCCAGCACATCCTGCAATTTACCCAACTGGAAATTATCCAGATAAAGAGATGCATGACCGCGAAAGAAAAGTATATGATCTTGTTGTTAAACGATTCTTTGCAACTTTTTCTGAAGCTGCTACGCGTGAAACACAAACAGTAGAACTTGATGTTAAAAAAGAACTATTTGTCACTAAAGGTACTCGCACAGTGGACCCTGGATGGCATATCTTTTATGCACCATATGTACGACTTGAGGAAGTGAGTTTGCCTAAAATGGAAAAAGGCGGTGTTGTTAATGTTGGTGATATTATTGCACTTGACAAAGAAACACAACCACCAAAAAGATATAATCAATCTTCTATCATTAAAGAACTAGAAAAAAGAAATCTTGGAACTAAGGCAACAAGAGCAGATATTCTTGATCGTTTATTCTTACGGGGATATATTGAAGGTGTACAGATCACTGCAACTGAACTTGGTATTGGGACAGTGAAATTACTTGAAAAACATGCAGAGATTATTGTTGATGAAAAGTTAACTGTTGATATCGAAGAAGAGATGGAGGCTATTCGCTCTGCAACAAGTAAATCTGCTGGTGAGAAAACTGAAGAGAAAATTCTGGAAGGAGTTAAGAAGTCACTTAATGCACTCTTTAAAGTGTTTAAGAAAAAAGAGAAAGAAGTTGGTTTAGAGATTTTATCTTTCATTAAAGAGACACGCCGAGTTGCAAGTAAACAACGCATTTTAGGAGTTGATCCAAAATCTGGCAAAGAAGTTCTCGTGCGTATTGGAAAATTTGGACCACTTGCACAAATTGGTAAAAAAGATGAAGCTACTGGAGAAGTTCCAAAATTCGCTTCCATTCCACAAACAATTAACATTGAAGATATTAATTTAGAAGAAGCACTTGCACTATTTACAATGCCACGGGTTCTTGGAAAAGACCCTGAATCTGGAGAAGAAGTTCGTGTAAACATTGGTAGATTTGGACCGTATGTTCAATATGGCCCTAAGTTATATGCATCTGTACCTAAAGAAGATGATCCTTACACGGTTGATTTTGCACGTGCAATGAAAATAGTTGCTGAAAAGAAAAAAGCAGATGCTGAAAAGAACATCCAAATTTTTGAGAAAGAGGGAATTAAAGTTCTTCGTGGCAGATATGGACCTTATGTTACTGATGGTAATAAAAATGTGACTGTTCCAAAAGATAAAGATCCTGCTGAGTTAACCTTAGAAGAATGTCAAACTATGATTAAGAATGCTCCAGCTAAGAAAAAATGGGGCAAGAAAGGTTCTAAGAAAAAGAAAACTTCTAAAAAGAAAAAAGCTGTTAAGAAAAAGAAGACAACTAAGAAAAAGAAAGTTGCTAAAAAGAAAAATTAGTTCAAGTTGTTAACTGTGAGGTTAAATTATGCCGACTCTAAGATCAGTTTTAGTTGTACAATATTTTGTAAAAACAATAGTCTCTGCAGTTTTTATGGGTTTATTGGCATTAGCTATTATTCAGTCAGGGATCATTGATTTTATGTTGGAAGCTACCTATATGAGAGGAGCAATCTATTTTGGATTCTCAGCTATACCAATTCTTTTTGCCATTGATGAATATAAATCTAATCAGAAGATGATTAAAATGATATTATGAACTTATTAATAAAAAAAATGAACCACTATTTCAAACACAAAAGTTCTTAAAAAGAAAACATCATTCTATTCTTTTATGACACTTTACCTTATTGGTCTTGGACTCTTCGATGCGAAAGATATTTCTATACGTGGACTTGAAATTGTTCGTTCATGCGATTTAATTTATTTGGAAGGCTATACTTCCCTTCTTTCATGTTCGCTTTCTGAGCTGAAAGAATTTTATGGAGATGATAAAGAAATTATTCTAGCTGATAGAGCACAGTCTGAACAGAATATGGATGAGATAATTAGTTCTGCTCGCGAGAAGGATGTGGCATTCTTAGTTATCGGAGACCCTGTTTCAGCTACAACACATATGGAAATTTATCGCGCTGCTAAAGAACAAGGCATTTCTGTTTCTGTTATTCACAACGCTTCTGTATTTAGTGCTATTGGTATTACTGGTCTGCAACCATACAAGTTTGGCAAAACAACATCTATTCCATTCTTAGATGATTTTCCACAGCTTGAAACACCTTACCGCGTAATTCAGCAAAATAAAACAATTGGTGCACATACTCTTTGTTTGCTTGATATCAAAGCTGATCAAGATCGTTTTATGACAGTAAATCAAGGGATTGATGTATTACTTGATATTGAATCTAGGCTGCGAGAAAGTGTGATTACAAATGAAACCATTGTTATTGGTTGTGCTCGGCTAGGACATGATGATTTTGTTGTGAAATATGGCCCCCTTAAAGACGTGAAAAAACATGATTTTGGCGGACCATTGCATTCATTAATTGTTCCTGGCAATTTGCATTTTATCGAAGAAGAAATATTAGAAATGTGGAAGGTACATTAATTTGAACTTACCACGGCGCATAATTCACATTGTTTGTTCTAATTACTGCTGTTGATTCATATAGTGCAAATAAACTAGAATTAAACTTAATCCAATTGTCAAGGCGCCTTTTTTTATCGAAACTTAATTCGTCCCCACCCAAAACTGCTTTTGTGATTACTTCTTGAATAGCGTCTTCAGCTTCCACTTCATCCATTGTTTCTGACCCTTCCATCACATACTCAACTTCCTCTTCCCATTCCTTGTATTTCGCTTCGTGCTCCACTGATGCTTTTAGCAAATATTCAGAATCCATTTCGGCATAGTGTATTTGTTCAAAATGAAATTGTTCAGCTAAAGAAGAATAATCAACTGTTTCTTTTATTTTAACTGAATCTAATGGGTCTTCTGTTTTGGCATCACTTACTTCAATATCTTCTGAATCTAATAAATTCTCAAGTTCTGACGCACTCTTGTTTTTTGTAGAATTATTTTTTGATTTTGATTTTCCTTTAGAACTTGTTTTTACTGTTGAATGAGTTTCTTCCAATGCACCAGCTAAAGCTTGTAAAATTTCTTCTTCAATACAATTCGCTGTTTCTGTTGACACCTTTCAAAACCTTCTCACTCTAGATTATTGTGTTTTTAAAAAAAATAGTACTAATTATGAAGTAAAACTCATTAATAACTCTTTCCAAAACGATGCCAACGTATTGCTTTTTGTCCTGTTAAAAAGCATTTCTCTGAGCCATCTAACTCTGGCCCGCCAAATGGTGCATTCAATGATTGAATACCCGTTTCTTCTTTGAATGTTTTTTCTGATTCTTTACTTCCACACCATGGGACAAAAGCAATGTTACCTTTTTCAACTGTGGCAATTACTTCACCTTTTGTTGTACATTCAACTATCGAAGAGTGTAAGTGTTCCCTTGCTTTGTTATACAAACGTTTATGCATTTCATCTAATTCTTTTGCTAGTGTTGTTTTGAGATCTCCAAATGCAACTGCTCTCTTCTCTTCTTGGTCTCTAACTTTAAGCATAACTTGTTTGTTTTCAAGATCACGTGGCCCAAGCTCTAACCTAATAGGAACTCCTTTTAATTCCCATTCATTGTATTTGAACCCAGGAGAATATTGTTCTCTATCATCAATTTTAATTCGAATTGATGGGTTTACTTCTTTTAATTCTTCTTTGAGTTTTTCTGCAGCCGCTAACACTTCTTCTTTTGCATGTTTGAAGAGCAATGGCACAATAACAACTTGTGTCTTTGCAACTCTTGGTGGGAGAACTAAACCCTTATCATCAGAGTGTAACATAATCATAGCACCAATTGATCTTGTTGAAATTCCCCAACTGTTTTGATGTGCATATTGTATTTTCTCAGTCTTATCTTTGAATTTTATGTCAAATGCTTTTGCGAAATTTTGTCCTAAATAATGAGACGTCCCAGCTTGAAGAGCCTTTCCATCAGGCATAAATGCTTCAACACTAAGTGTGAAATCTGCTCCTGCAAATTTTTCTGCATCACTTTTCTTTCCCATTAATACAGGCATTGCAAACACTTCCTTGAATGTTTGTTTGTAAAAATTCAGAATTTTATGTGCTTCATCTGTTGCTTCTTCTTTAGTTGCAAACACAGTGTGTCCTTCTTGCCATAAAAATTCCCTGCTTCTTAAGAACGGAGTACAATGTTTAAACTCCCAACGCACAATATTACACCATTGATTTAGACGCAATGGGAGGTCGTTGTATGATCTGATCCACTTAGAATAAGAATCATACATAATGGTCTCACTCGTTGGTCTAATCGCTAAACGTTCGCCAAGTTTGGTATTTCCACCTGTTTCAACCCAAGCGACTTCTGGAGCGAATCCTTCAACATGTTCTTCTTCTTTTGTCAAAAGAGATTCTGGAATGAATAATGGGAAGTATGCGTTTTCAACACCATCATCAGTAATTATTTTGTCGAAATAACTTTTTATTTGTTCCCAAATGTAATATGAACGTGGCCTTAAGATGTAACATCCAGAGACAGGAGAATATTCAATTAGTTCTGCTTTTGTTATAAGCTGCGTGAACCATTCACTGAAATTTTCTTCCTTAGTAACTGTTATACCAAGGTTTGCTTTCTTATCTCCTTTTGATTGCTTAGAATCTTTAGCCATTGTGTATTTTAAAACAAGCTGGATCTATAAAAAGGCTTTTGTTTCCCAATTTTTCCTTTTTTTGAAAGCCGATATAAAAAATAAAACTCTTTTTGGGAAATCACTACTTTGTAGGAGTTATTTTTAGAAAGGTTTATAAATGATTATTGCTTAATATTCTATAATTTAATGGAGAATACTAAATGGACCTATCAGGAATTGTTGAAGATGTTGAGCATCAAGAATTTGATTTTGAACAAGATCTTTCTGCCCTAGAACTAACCTCCTCAGATCAAATAGAGCTTGATAAAATCCGTCAGCTTGAACAAGCATATGGCCTTTTACATTCTGTTAAAGAAGTTGCATCTCAACAACCAGATGCCGCTTACCAAGATTTAGAAAGGGGAGCTGAAATGCTTGAAGCCTCTACAGCAGAGTTATCTCCAATTGATAGATTTAACGCGTATGAAACAATTACTACTGCTTGCCAACATTATGCAGATGTTGTTGATACTCAATTGCAACTCCTTGAAAGAATTGGCCAAGAAGAACTTCCTATTTTTAGAAGAGTTGCAGATTTAATGATGAAAGCTGGTAATCTTGAAGAGATGTATGATCAAAAAACATTAGCTCTTGTGATTGAACATGATCTTTTTTCTAACTAACTTAGAACTCTTATTTCCAAAAAAAGAAAAAAAATGGAAGGACGCAGCTTGGGGAAGTAGCGCCCCTCACAAAAAGGGGGTGGTGTTAAGAACGTGAAAATGAATGTTAATCCATCAACCTCTTTTCCACATTCGAAACGAAAAAATAAAAATAAAGATCCGAAGATCTATTTCTATACTAACTCAATTCCAAGTTCTCGGCTGAAAGCTTTTGCTTTTGTTGCTTTATGACGTGCATCCACTTTTCCTAAGATCCAAGGACTGTTTACACCAGTGATAATGGTCATTACAGTTACTTTACCTTTCATTGACTCAGTAACTCTTGCTCCCCAAATCACATTAGCGTCTTCATCCAAACTCTCAGTAATCATCTCACCAATTTTGGAAATTTCTTCTAAAGTTAAGTCTGGTCCACCAGTTACATGAATTAATGCTCCTGTTGCTCCTTCATAACTTATGTCTAGAAGAGGGTTTGCTAGTGCTCCTTTTACTGCCTCTTCAACTCTGTTATTTGTGTCACTGCTTCCAACACCAATAGCTGCTACCCCACCATTGGTCATGATTGCTCGAACATCTGCATAATCTAAGTTTACTAAACTTGGTACTGCAATTGTTTCAACAATTCCTTTAATCATTGTTGCAACAAGTTCATTCGCAACAGCGAAAGCTTGCTGAATTGGTAAGTTTCCTGCAATTTGTACAAGTCGGTTGTTATCAATTACAATAACAGTATCACATACTTGTCTTAATTGTTGAAGACCAAACTCTGCTTTATCACACCGAGCTTTCTCAATGTTAAATGGCATTGTTACAGTTCCAATTACAATGGCACCTGTATCTTTTGCAACCTGTGCTACAACTGGTGCTGCACCTGTTCCTGTTCCACCACCCATTCCTGCACAGACAAAAACCATGTCAGAAGTTTTTAGTGATTCTTTTAACATTGCCATACTCTCTTGAGCTGCTTCAGCACCCTTACTTGGGTATCCACCACAACCAAGACCACGTGTACAATCTTTTCCAATCAAAAATTTACGATCAGCACCAGTAATTCCTAAGTGCTGGTGATCAGTATTTGTTGCAATAATCTCAGCACCTTTGATGCCTTTTTTGTAAAGCCAGCCAACCATATTGTTACCTGCCCCACCAACACCAATTACCTTGATGTTTGCTTGACTCATGTTTTCAAAATTTTCTTCTGGCATGTTTTGCAATGCACTTTCCACAATAAAATCCATTTTTTTCTTCACCACCTATGTTTATTTCGTCATATCCCCTCATTTGACGGATGACTTTGATTGCATATTACAAAATAATTATATTCTGCAATATATACTTGACAGTATGTAAATGCATAAATACTAGTTCTACATTATTACTATCTATAACATATGCTCGACTCACTACCGCTTATCGAGACCAAGAATCACACGAGCAGCACACCAACTACCAATATAAACTACCCACATACACAATCAAGCTTAAACATTACTTTTTTCTTATAATTTCATCTTCGAACAGAGTTCAAAGGAATAACCAACATGATTGGGAAGGTATAATTCTTATTTAAAGTTTTAGAGTCATTTTGAAGTTGTGAAAATTAAGAAATTGTTCTTTAAAAAATATTTTAAAGAGGAGAAAAACTAATTAGAACATTTACCAAACAACATTACATATTTCTAAATGCTGGTGGAAGACAAGGCATTCTATTTTCTGAAATTACTCCAGGAGTAAGGTTAGTTGTTAGAGGATTATATGCAAAATGTTTTTTCCTCCCTATAATTTCCACACATGAAAAACCCCTATATCCCCCAGAAGAACTCCCATAACGATAACAATCATTCATTGCATCACAAACTACACCAATAGATTCCTCCCTTGAAACTGGACCACCAGATAATTTCTCACCAATAGAATCTTTTACTAAAGAAGACCCACTCCCAATAACATAAAAATTATCCCCTGTTTTTACTCTTCCATCAACTAATGAAAAAAGTTCCACATGACCATTCTTACGAAGCCCAACTGAACTTGTAGAACGATGACAACGAAGTCGTAAATAAGAATAAACATCCTCTTGGCCCCAAGAAGATAGGCTACCAAAAAAATGTTCAAGAAATTGGCTACCTCTTGTCAGCTGATAACCTAAATTATAACAAGAATTTCTAGCATCTGGAAGAGTTCCTGCTGAACCTATATAAAGACCAAAAGAAGAAAATGATTGAATTTTATGGGTTTTTCTTGGTTGAAAACCAAACATATCCACAAGCATGTCAGCCACAAGAATTCCCCCCTCTTGTGTTTTCATACCAATCACAATAGTCATTTTTACATGAAAAATAATTGCTAGTTATTAATGTTTTGTTTTTTGTAACTTTGGAGTAGTTAGGGTTAAAAGAATTATTTCTTCTGCTTCTTCAACTTTTCTCTTAATTTCTCTGTAATTGTTTTTGTCTTAGGTGCTGCTTTTTCTTGTATAGTTTTTGCAGTTTTTGACATTAATGTTTTAGCGTCTGCAATATTTCCTTTGAAAATTGCAGCATAATTCTTTAGGTAAACATTTGCATTTCTAATTTTACTACGCCACTTCCCAAGATACACTAGCGATTCTAAAGGATATTTTGGTGGTTTTGGCGGCGTTGATTTTGCATACCCTATTGCAACAATTGCCTGAGGCCTAACTTCTGCAGGGATTCCACAAAGATCTCTTACAACATCTTCATCAAACGCGCCAACCCATTTTGAACCAAGACCCAAACTTGTTGCTTCAAGAAGCATGTTTTGTATAGCAGCCGCACAATTTTGAATCGTGTATAACCTTGCACCCCTTAATCCATAATATCTCTCGCCCTTTTCTTCTTCACCACAAACAACTATTAACGAAGAAGCCATTGTTATTTTATGCTGGCCAAAAGCAGCCTCAGCAAGACCTTGCTTTTGATCTGGGTTTTGTACGACAATAAATTTCCAATTTTGAATGTTTCCTGAACTTGGTGCGTGTCTTGCAGCATCAATTATTTTACTGATTTTATCCCAATCAACAAATTTTGGGAGAAAGTCTTCTACTGTTCGCCTCTCTTTGATTACTTCAAGAATATCATCCATGACAAAAGGTAAGAATTACGCGTTTTTATATTTTTGCCTTTTAAACTTGAAGAAAAAAGAATTAATTTAATGAATTAAGGAGAATATTGTCTTAACACTTCTGCAAGTATATCTATAGCATAATCTCCTGCTGTCCCCATTACCTTCATTGTTTGTTCATGACTCACAATTGTTTCCTGATTAAGGCCCTCTGCCCAATTAACATTTGCTGCAAGTACCGCAAAAGGAATCTCCATTTGTCTTAGCAACATTGCTTCTGGAACAGTAGTCATACCTAAACCCCTTGGCCTTGGATTTTCACAATCTCGAACGAACCTTGTTTCAAGTTCAAGCTTTGCAACTTCCTCTGGTGTTTCAAAAGTATCCCCGCCATTATATACATACAAACCATTTTCAAGAACAAAGTGCCCACATGTTTCTGCTGCTGTTTTTAATCGCCCATTAAGTTCCGAAGAAAAAGGCATTCCATCTCTCATTGGAGTATGAACTAAGTTTGCTTTATTTCCAAAACTATGTTGTGATGCTGCTGCCCCACGGACATAAGAACTTGGAAGAACAAAAGTACCATGGCCCTTTGCAATTTCACCGTCTGGTTTCCTGTAAGTATCAGCTAAAGGAACATCAAGATCTAATGCACCAAATGCGCTTGATGCATATACTGCTTCAACTCCTTTTTTATGAAGAAGCCAAATGTTTGCCTCATACCCTTTTTTATCAACCAATTGCGCAGGAGTTCTTCTTCTACTAGCTTTTTCAGAATCTCCATGCCGTGGCAGGACAATTACCCTAGTATCTCCAACTTGACCAACATAATGAGACAACACCCACCCAAATCTATTAGGCCGTGGCCCAACTCTTTTACAAGAATCAAATATTCCTTCTAATCCTTGAGCTAAACCAGAACCACCTATAAGAGCAATTGTTCTTTTGTGAGACTTTTTCCTATTGAAGATAGACATACACTAATCAAAGAATAAACAGATTTTAACGTTATCTATTGTAGAGAATATATTACAAATTATTAATATAACACAGACAAATCAATTAGAAGGTTTTGTTCTTATCATTTCTTTCTTCGCTAAAATGACAGTTAATCCAACAACATCTATTAGAAGAGCATTTGCTTTTATGCTAAGTTCTTTTGCAAGCATCTTTGTTGTTTTATCTTCATGTGCATCAGTATAGCTTCGTAAGAATTTAATCTTGATTAATTTTTTAGTTTTAAGAATTCTAATTACTTGATTAAGAGTTCCAGGTGTTAGGCCAGCTTTTCCAACTGCAACAACTGCTTTTAGTTTTCTGCCCTTTAGTTTCAAATCTTTCTTTTCCATTATATCTCTCAATAAATAAAGTATTAAAAAAATAAAAAAAT
>CAYTOG010000029.1:0-16397 GCA_964439765.1 uncultured Methanosarcinales archaeon | reverse complement strand
AGCAGAAGAAGCTATGGCAGATTGTCCCCCAATTGTTTCCCCACGTTCAGGTCAGAAAATGGTTATTGAACTATTGAAAGAATACCCATTAGTTTTAGTTGCAGATAAAGGAGAAATAGTTGGAATTGTTTCTAAAGCAGATTTGCTTACTGTGTTTTGATTTTGAAAAATTTAATATTTACTTAACACCTTGCATTGTCAAAAAGTCTTCTGTTGTGAGTTTTTCTCCTCGCTTCATCTTCTCTTCAACTTCTCTTGCCTTCTCTTTCGCTTGTGTTTTAAGCTCTTTTTGTGATTGCATCCCCAATTTGTCTTTGAGTTCTTTTACTTCTTTAGCAAGTTTATCACACACTTTCTTCTGCTCTTGCCAATCTTCCTTCTTTGTTGCATACTCTTTTGCCATAGGTTCTCTTTGCTTTCTTTGTTCTCGAATTTTTTTTAGAACTTCTTGCATAGATTTGTGTTTCTCTTGACTTTTTGATGCGAACTCTTGCACTTGTTTATGTGAAGTCTCTGCCTTTCGTTTGATACTATGAAATTCTTTCCCAGCAGATTTAGCTACTTTTTGCGTTTTTTCAAGTTCTTGTTTTTTTGCAAGTTCACTTTTTAGAATTTTAATTGTTTTCTTCATCTCTTTCTCTTTAGAAAACTTCATCGCTTCTGTTTCAAGTTTAAGTTCCAATCCATCTATCTCGCGCTGCATTTGCTGTGGAGTTTTCTCTTTCTTTTGATATCTACTAGTAGAATGTGAATGTGACATAGAAATTGGTGTTTTAACTGATTTTAATAATTCAGAACTAGTCTTTACTTGTTTGTTTAGAGTACCGCGAACTTCCTTCGCTTCTTTAACTTTGCTAGTTAGTTCATCACGTTCTTTTTTGAGAGCATCTAAACTTGTATTAAGTCTTTTTAATTCAGTTGAAAATGAACGCATCTTTGCAAAAGCTTCCTCTTTCTCTTTTCCTATAGAATTCAAGAGCTTTTTTGCCCCTTGAAACTCTTTCTCTAACTTTTGCAGAGTGTCCCTTTTTTCAGTGTTTTCAGTCATTGAACGTTTCACTTTTTTATTTATTGAATTTTACTATTTCTATTTTAAGCTAATTACATGCTTCTTGAAGAAAAGAAAATTCAAAAAGAAGAAGAAAAAATAAATGGAGAATAAAGGAAAATTAAACTTCCAAATTATCCAAAGAGTGCGCCAAGACCAGCAGCAGCTGATTCTTCAGCTTTCTTCTCATCTTTAGCATCTTTCTTCTTATCTTCTTTCTTTTCACCAGCAGCGTCGCCACTTGCAGCAGCTGGGGCCGCAGCAACAGGTGCTGCCATTGCAGCATTTTTAATAGCGTCAGCGATGTCAACTCCTTCAAGAGCTGCAACAAGTGCTTTTACTCTTGCTTCGTCAACAGCCACTCCAGCAGCTGTAAGTACAGCTTTCACTGTAGCTTCGGTGATATCTTTTCCTGCTTTATGAAGCAGCATTGCAGTATAAACGTATTCCATTTTTATTGTCCCTCGCGATATATTTCTTGGATCTTTGTTGATCTGTTTTTTTATATTTTATTTTGTTTGTTTTTTTATCCCAAAATTCCTCTTGGATGAATGTTATTTTTTTATTCTTTGATTATTCAATACCTGCACTACTTTTTACTGAACCAGCTTGCGCTTCTGCTTTTGCAAGGATTGCTTCTTTAGTTTCTTCATTTAGTACAGCTGTTTCAACAGCAACACTAAAAGCATTTCTGTGTGCCTTTGCAATTGAAAGAGGTAATGTCTCCTTCGTTGGATATCCAATTTCAACAGCCAAGTTCATTGCCCACTGAGCTGCTTTTGTTAAGTTATCTTTGAACTCTTCTTCATCAATTGCTAGATCTTTTCCATTAAAGATGAATCCTTCTTCCCATGCAGCCACTAAATCTAATCCAATTTCCATTGGATGGATATCAAGACGCTTTAACATTGCTGCTAGATTTTCAGAGATTTCATCTCCTTCTTTTGCAACAACAGTATCAGCCATAATTGTTAGTTTTCCTGCATCAACTTTGGTTTTAATCCCAACGGATGCTAATTCTGAGATAATTGGACCTGGGATAAAATTTGTTGGCCCTTCTTTTACAATAATTTCTTTTGGTGCAATTTGCCCTGCTTTAGCTGGAGCCTCTGATTTATTCTTTTGTAAAATTGCATACAAAACAAATGGGTTGCTTGTTGAGAAAAGAAGACCTGGAATTCCATTCATCTTTTCAGTAAGTTTCATAATATCTTTTTTGCCAGATTTCTCTAATGCACGAACCATTAGTTTTTTTCTCGCAATAATTATGGTAACACCTTTTGCTCTTAAGGTTGAACGCATTTTTTGAAATTGTCTTGCTGGTAACTGCGATACATTTACAACTCCAACCACTGGATGATCTACTGCAAGCTTACCTAACTTTGCTACAAGATCTTTTTTTGCGTTGCTTACCATTTTTTTTCACCGTTTATTTTAGATCTACGGGTTTACTCATAGTTAATTTTAATTGTACTTTTTTGACATTTTGTTCATGATTAGGTAATTCGTGAACAGTTGCTTTATACACTGCCATGATATTTTCAACAAGTTCTTCATCAGACATATTTTCTTTTCCAACAATAACTTGCAAGTTTGTTGCTTTTTTCGCAGAAAGCCTTACTGTTTTGGTTAATTTTTCTTTAAGTTGACCCAAGTTAGCATTTGGAGGAACTACACCACCCATTTTTGGATTTGGCATTTTTCCTTTCATTCCAAGAACTTTACCAAAGATTCCTGCCATCTTCCCCATTATTGTTGCTTGCGCAATAAAATAATCATAAGATTCTGCTAATTTTTTGATCTTTTTGGTTTCTCCCTTGTAAGAAGCGAATTCTGATTCTGTTATTACTAAATCACATACTTTCTTTCCTTGATCTTTAAGTTCTTGGCCAAGGAAAGCTGCTACTTTGATATCTTTGCCTTTTGGTTTTGGCATTACAACAAATAAATTTACTGGTTGTGATTTTGTATTAATGTTTTTTAAATTGATAATTAAATCTACAGACTGAGAAAAATTTCGCTTTTTAGTAGATTCCCTAAGAGAAGCTAACGCCTTTTGTACTTTTGTTTTATCCATTTTAATAAGCTCCTAGCCGTGCTAGTTGTGATGATTTCGCTTGTCTTCGAAGGGCAATGGGTTATTTATAAAGCTTTCGGGTTCATTTTTTTAAGAATAACAAGAATCTTATAGTTATGAAACCTGTAACCATTTATGTCAAAGATTTTTATTGCCCATATTGTGATGCAGCAAAGAAATTGCTGACGAAGAAAAAAGTGAAGTTTACTGAAATTGATTTCGCTGCAATTACCACTGAAGAACGTGAATTATTGTTATCTAAGACACTAGGTTACACCTCTGTTCCACAAATATTTATTGATGACAAATTCATTGGTGGCTTTGATCAATTGTCTGAATTAGAGAAAAGTGGGAAATTAGATGCTATGTTGAAAGATTAAGTTTTTTGTATATTAACGAAAGCTACTTAAGCTTTTAACATTTCCTTATTCTTGGATGGCTTTTGCAGTAACACACATACTACTCACTATAATTGTTCTTGATTTCCTTCGACATTATTATTTTGGTAAGAAAAAGTTTCCTCGTTATTTGCTTATTGTTGGAGGGATTGCTGGATTAGCACCAGATATTGATATTCCAATTACTTGGATTTGGAATCTTATGTCTTCTGGTTCTGGCACCTTACATGGGGCTTTCACCCATAGTATCACTTTTGTGTTATTGTTTGCAGCTCTTGGATTCTACTTGCGCAGTAGCATTAGTTTCTTGAAAAAGAAAAAAACTAAAATTAAGTGGAGCAATATAATGTATGTAATCGCATTTGGATGGTTTATGCATTTAATACTTGATTGTGCCTTTGGCGGACATACTACATTTCTTTGGCCATTTTCTGTTGTAACAAATTTTTGTCCGCAATGGAGCATAGCTTCGCACGCAGCAGATATTGACGCAATTCTTTTAGTTATTTGGCTTGTGCATGAAGAGATGCATGGGCTTGTGAAAGATTATTGGTGAGAAGAATGAACATTAATTTTTTCGAAGAATTTCCAACTGCTGCGAATCTATCTCGATTGCGTTATGTTACATGGAAGACAAAATTGTTTGTTGCTGCTCCAAGTGTTTCTTCATTTGTAAAATTAGAGAAACAAATTTTGAAGAAGTATCCACAAGTTACAGATATTGTGTTTTGGCCAACATTATCCATTTCTGAAGGGTATTGGATTAGCCCATGGAGTGAAAGTAAGGTCCTTGAATCTTTGTTTCATGAGCTTCTTTTAGAACAAAAGAGACGTAAGAAATTGAAAGGCAAAGCAAAGAATTTTTCTATAATGCTCGATTTTGAATTTCCAAAACAGAAACGACAAATTCTTTCACGATTCTTCTCCTTTTCTTCTAACAGAAAGTTGATTGTGCAGTTTCTAGTTGATGCACAGAAAAAAGGAATTTCTTTGTACAACATTGAGATGTCCCATCTTCCTGAATCACTTGTTTGGATGTTAGGCTTAGGCTATAGCCCACGTGCATTTGGTCACAAAAACATTGCAATGTACTATTCAAGTTTTATTAGGCCATTTGTTGGCAATACTGTTGGTAAATTTCGCTTTACACAAAAAGTAAAAAAGTTTGCTCGCCGTAAAATGATTATTGGAGTCGGTTTGATTGCCGGAGGAATTCACAAAACTGAACCAACGTATGGTTCAGCAGAATTAGAAGAAGATTTGAAAGCGTGCTTTGAAACTGGTTGCAAAGAAGTTATTGTATTTCGACTTGGTGGCATGAATTCTTCTATGCAAAAAGTATGTGAGAAATTTGTTTGATTATTTATTTTAAAGATTGAAGTAATTGTCCCTTAATCTGGTCGTGTGCCATTGGTGTTACTCTTGTTGCAAACCGCAATAATGGGCCATACGATAATCTATCAACGATTTCTGCGGCATGATCTTGAACTTCCCTGTTATCATATCCACTCATTGCTTCTGCCATTTCCATTGCTAGTGGAAGATCTCGAGTTTCTGTGAATGTTGAATATGCTAATTTAACAAGGTCCCTTCCTTGTGCTAAAGCAAGATTTTTTTCGTCGAAAACACCACTAAAACCTAACCACAGCATTCTCCTATCATCTTCTCTTTCAATTGCATTTTTAATATGGCCATCTCCAATTGCAATACCTTCATCATGAATTCTTTTAGCTAATTCAACAATATCTGGGATTGCCCGACTCCTATCGACATTATCCATTTCTCTGAAAGTTTTCCCTGGGACATATGACCTTACAATCACTGGTTTATCTTCATAAAAGTGTAATAAACGAGGTGCAAGTTGTATCTCTGCACCCTCTAAAATATCTAATTTCTCTGCTTCTTGTTCTAACAGTTGTCTTCCTGTTGCAAAGAACTTTCTGCTCCCAAGAAATCCTGCATCTTGCACTGCGTAATATAAATTACTGATTGCAGCTGACACCCTAGATTCTTTCCAAATAAGATCTTGGGCAGAATATGTAAATGGGTGCACCAAATGTGTAGCTCTGAAATTTGGCCCTGTTGGATGACTCTTTGCAACCCAGGCTAACTCTTTTTTGTATCTGTTTGGATCACCATCCCCTCCATTCTCAACCCAACTTCTCAAATTAAGAAATTCATCTGTCTCCATTTGAGAACATTTAACTGCAGACCACATATATATTTTGTGGGTTTTCAGTATCTTAATCTACCCGAAAAATCTTTCAAGAAATCCCTTCTGTGGTTTGTTATCACCAAAGTCTTCAAGCGCTTTCTTTTGTTTTTTAGAAAGTTTCTTTGGAACTTCAATTCTAACTTTGACCATTTGATCCCCACTTCCTGAACCACGCAGTTTTGGAAGACCTTTCCCTTTCATTCGGAAAATGGTCTCAGAACCTGTTGCTTTTGGAATCTTTAAGCTTGCGGTTCCTTCAATTGTTGGAACTTCAATCTCCCCTCCAATTGTTGCTGTGTAAAAACTAATTGGAACAGTTATGTGCAAATCATTTTCTTTTCTTTTGAAGTATTCGTGCTCATCAACATGTATTCTAACATAAAGGTCACCATGAGGTCCACCATTACGTCCTGCTTCTCCTTTACCAGTTACTCGCAGGCGCATACCATCTTCAACACCTGCTGGAATTTTTACAGTTATTGTTGTTCTATCTCTAATAAGTCCTTCACCATCACAATCATGACAAACTTCACTTGCTTTTTCACCTTCACCATGACATTCATTACATGGGTGTTGTTGTTGGAATACTCCAAATGGGGTTCTTCTTGTTACTCTTGTATACCCGGAACCATTACAGGTGTCACAAGACGTTATGTTTTTTCCACCTAAACCTTTACACTCTTGGCAATGGTCCAATTTGTTGAGTTTGATTTGTTTTGAAATTCCTGAATGTACTTCTTCCAAACTAATTTCAGTATCATATAATAAGTCTGAACCTTGGTATACTCTTCTGCCTCGCCGCCTTCTTCCTCCACCACCAAAAATTTGATCGAAAATGTCGTCACTTTGTCCAAAGTTGCCAAAACGGAATTGAGACATAATATCAGAGAAATCAAAACCTTGGAAACCTTGCCCTCCTGCCCCACCACTAAATGCTGAGGGCCCAAATTGATCGTATTGCTGGCGTTTCTTCTCGTCCCCTAGAATGGAAGCTGCTTCACTTATTTTTTTGAACTGTTCTTCATACTCTTCTTTTTTATCTTCTGGAGCTCTATCTGGATGATACTTCATCGCAAGCTTTTTGAACGCTTTTTTGATGTCCTTTTTGCTGGCGCTTTTGTCAACACCCAATGTTTTGTAGTAGTCCTTTTCTGCCATTCTTACTCTTTACCTGCTGCTTTGAATTTCTCTTTTAATTCTTCTGGTTCGAATGTGATAATATCAAATAGTTCTCTCTCAATTTTTTTAATTTCAATTGTTGCTTCTTGCCAAAATGTGGCTTTTCTTTCATAACGCTCAGATAAATATTTTAACCTTGCATCAAGTGAACAAATAGTCTCTTGACTAACTCTCCAATCCACATAATGAACTATTTTCTCTTCAAAACTTTTCTTTTTTTCTATCGCATTTCCTGATTGCAATATGATTTTAGCAAATTTGGGAAATTTATCTTTGAAAACATCATATGCTATCTCTGATTCATGTTTCCCTTGAAATTGTTGTCGTAATTTTTTATGCATTTCTATCTCTTTATTTGTGTGTTTTTCCGGATGATCTTTGAATGATCTTAATTCATCTAAGACAGCTACCTTAAATAAATCATGCACCAGCCCCAAACTCTCACATAAAATCACATCTATTTCAACTCCTTGTTCTTTCAATTCTTCTGCTAAGAATTTTGCAATTTTAGAAACTTTGACACAATGATCCTTAATATTATATGGGACTGAGTAGTCTTCAAAATATTGTAAACACTGTTCCTTCTTTGGGTGAATTATTTTTTCTACCATGATTATTCTTTAAAAATAATAAAAATTTAAAAAAATAAAATAAAAAAATAATTACTTTTTCTTCTCTTCGAAGTCAGCGTCAACAACTTTTTCATCAGTTTTCTTCTCTGAAGCGTTTGCATCTTTAGCATCACCCGCACTAGCACCTTGTTCTGCTCCTTGCGCTGCTGCTGCATCTGCATACATTTTTGTTGTTACTTCTTGCACAGCTTTATTTAGCTCTTCGAGTTTTGCATTGATTGCTTCAAAGTCTTCAGAAGATTTGATTGCTTCAAGTTCTTTGATTTTTTCATCAATTGTTTTCTTCTGCTCTTCTGTTACCTTATCCTTTGCTTCATCAAGCAATTTCTTTGTTTGATAAATAACAGACTCAGCATTGTTCTGTGCTTCGATAATATTCTTACGCTTCACATCTTCTTCTTCATGTGCTTTTGCTTCTTCACGCATCTTTTCAACATCAGCACTTGAAAGATTACTAGATCCAGTTATCTTAATACTCTGCTCTTTACTTGTTGCAAGATCTTTTGCGCTAACACTCACAATTCCGTTTGCATCAATATCGAAAGTAACTTCAATTTGAGGTACACCTCTTGGTGCTGGTGGAATTCCTGAAAGATCAAATTGTCCAAGAAGTTTGTTATCTGCAAACATACTCCTTTCACCTTGTGCAACACGAATTGTTACAGCTGGTTGATTGTCTGCTGCTGTTGAGAAAATTTGACTTTTCTTTGTTGGAATTGTACTGTTTCTCTCGATAAGTTGTGTGAAAACACCACCAAGAGTTTCTATTCCCAAACTTAGAGGAGTTACATCAAGCAATAAAACATCTTTAACATCCCCAGCTATTACTCCTGCTTGAATTGCAGCACCAAGTGATACTGCTTCATCAGGGTTCACGGATTTGTCTCCTTCTTTTCCGGTGATTTTCTTTACAAGTTCTTGCACTGAAGGGATTCTTGTTGATCCACCAACAAAGATGATTTTGTTAAGATCACTTGCGCTAAGTTTTGCATCTTTTATTGCAGCCTTTACTGGACCTTCCAAACGCTTTAGAATTGGAGCTAATAGTTCTTCGAACTTTGCTCTAGTAATTTCTTCTTTAATATGCTTTGGTCCGTTTTGATCTGCAGTAATAAATGGAATATTTATTTCCACTTTCATTTTTGTTGAAAGTTGGATCTTTGCTTTCTCTGCTGCTTCTTTTAGACGCTGCAAAGCAGTTGGATCTTCCTTTAGGTCTATACCATGCGCTGCTTTGAAGTTTCCTGCGATAAGATCAATAATTAAATCGTCTACATCGTCACCACCAAGCCTATTGTCACCGCTTGTTGACTTTACTTCAAACAATCCGTCGCCAAGTTCAAGGATAGATACATCAAATGTTCCACCCCCAAAATCGAAAACAAGAACAGTATGTTCACTATCTTTTTTGTCAACACCATATGCAAGAGCTGCTGCAGTTGGTTCGTTAATGATCCTTAATACATTAAGTCCAGCTATTTCTCCTGCATTTTTTGTTGCTTGACGTTCACTGTCGTTAAAATAAGCAGGTACAGTTATTACTGCGTTCTTTACTGTTCCACCAAGATAAGCTTCAGCGTCTGCTTTTAATTTTTGTAAAACCATTCCAGAAATCTGTTCTGGCGAATAATCTTTACCATCAATTTTGATTCTCTCATTAGTTCCTATTTTTCGTTTGATACTTCTTACAGTGTGCAAAGGATCAGTTATTGCTTGGTTTCTTGCAATTTGTCCAACAGTATTTTGCCCATCTTTAATGTGTACAACACTTGGAACTGTTCGTGCCCCTTCACTGCTTGGAATAATTTTTGCTTTTCCAGCTTCCATTACACTAACTGCACTAAATGTTGTTCCCAAATCTATTCCGATTGTTGCTCCTGTTACTTTACTTTCTTTACTTTGATTTTTATCTGCCATTGTATATCTCTCCGTTATTTATTCGTCGTTTTTTATTTTGAATTTTGTTTTTATTTAGTACCTTATTTTTTGTTATTTTTTAGGGCCAGCACTTACCTGCACACGTGCAGCACGTAAGACTTTTCCATGCAATTGGTATCCATGCTGAAAGACTGCAATTATTTCACCTTCTTTTTTGTCACTATTTACTTTTGCAAGTGCTTCATGCAAAATTGGATTGAATTCTCCAGTTGTTGGAATTTCTTCAAGACCCAAATCTTCCAAAGTAGATTGTAATTGAGTGTGAATCATGCCCATTCCTTCAGCCATTTCTTTTTTAACATCTTTTGGCATCCCTTTAATTGCTAAATCAATACTATCAATCATTGGAATGAATTTTGTTATGACATCTCGCTTTGAAAAATCACGAATTTCATCAATTCGTTTTTCTGTTTGCTTTCTGAAATTTTCTAAATTTGCTTGTGAACGTTTCACCATATCCAATAGTTCATCGTAACTTGGTGCAGTTTTTTGTTCTTCCTTACAGCAAGATTCTGGCTTCTTCTTTTGTTTCTTGCAATTCCCCTTACATGAATGCTTAACTGATTTGATTGATTCATTAGATTCTTTTGTCATTTTGTACACCTGTTTTTCGTTGACCTAAGGTCAACTTGGTTGTGTTAAGGTTGCTTGTATATAAATGTTTTGGTATTATTGTCATTTTTTTCTTAATTTTCGGGAAAGATTTAAATAGAATTTCAGCTTTCGTTGATTTAAAGTCAACCAAAGAAAATGGTACAAAGAATAACTATTATACACGTTCGAAAGAACACAGACAGTAATGTTAATGAAAAACTCCAGTGGATCGGGAATAGCCTTGGCCTCTTTAATACTAGAGATAAGAACCAAAGCTGTTTTCGAATCTTCATTGTTTTACTTAAGCATGCAAAGCGTGGACAAATTATTTCTTCAGATTATATTGCAGATGCACTTGGTTTGAGTCGAGGGACAGTTGTTCATCACCTTGATTCATTGCGAGGAACTGGCCTTGTTATGCGAGAAAAAGGAGGTTACATCTTGCGAGAGAATAGTTTAGAAGGAGTTCTGCATTTTATCAAACGCGATGTAGCTGCAACAATTGATTCCATGTTAGATATAGCAAGAGAAGTTGATGAAAGGTTGGGGTAACACCACTATTTGGTTTTGTTGTCCCAAAAGAATAGTAAATTCTCCGAAACATTTAAATAGTTGTAAATACAATACTTTTCTGAATAGTAAAAATAAAATGTAAAAATCTTTTACAAAACGGAGGAAACACAATGAAAAAAATACGTGATTTAGGATTATTATCAATTGCAGCTGTTGCAATTTCTGCTTGTACATCAGAACAACCACAAGGATATTTAAGAGATATTGGAAAATATGTTTTAGAGGGACACGATGGTTCATTTGACCAAAACGGCATTAAAATAGATGCTTGGGCAGAAGAGAATACACATTGGAACAGCCCATTTGGAATACCTGGAAAAATTGAAATAACTGATAGTGAAAGAAATTGTTCACTAACAGAACATTGGTTTGATGGATTTAATGATAAAGAAGAAGGTTGGATGAGCACCTATGAACGTTTTAATTGTGAGGGAGTAGATTATTGGATAGATCGAAACCAGGCAGCTGTTGCACAAGCAAATGAAGGTGCAACTGTTTATTTAGCAAGTCTTGTTGACAGACTAGATTTAAATTAATTATTTTTATTTCAGTTCTATTTTTATTTCTTCAATTGTTTTGCAACATAATCCACCACGAATACAATTGCTGCACCGAGAATTATAAAGTAAAGAACATAGATTGGAGCTTGAAATCCACCATTGTTTGCTATTTCTAAGTATGGTACTCGGAGGGCACCAAGCATAATACCAGTTAAAGCATATAGTGTTATGTTTTTGTGTTTTTTCATTAATGTATCAACAAATTTACTAAATAAAACAAGACCAGTTATCACTCCAGCAGCAATAATTGTAATGATAAATAAATTTCTTTCATGAATCATGGTAACAAGATATTCATATTGGCCCAGCAATATTAATACAAATGCACCAGAAATCCCTGGAAGCAATGTTGCACAAACTGCTACAATAATGCTTAGAAAAACAACAATTGCACTATTAGAAAAGTTCAAAGCACTCAAACCACTTATTACATGAGCAGCTATAAGGCCAAATATGAATGCCATTCCCCTTGCTAGATTGATATTTTCCAAAGTTTTGTACATCATATATGCTGATGCAAAAATTAATCCTGCAAAAAATGCAAATGTATTTGCAGGATAAGAGCTTAAGAAAAATGACATAACTCCAGAGAATAACAGCAAAGAGATTGTAATTCCAGCAGCCAGTGGTACAAAGAATTTCCAATCAATTGTTTTGAGTGATTCGTAACAATTCTTCGGAGATTTAATAATAGCTCTAGTCACTTCAGTTATCTGATTAATTCCAGATAAAAGCCGTGGATATATCCCAGTAATGAATGCAATAGTTCCTGCTGAAACTCCAGGAACAATGTTTACTACCCCCATGGCAAGGCCACGAAGAAATATCCCCAACATTTTATGAGAATTATCTTTTTGTTTCATGGAAATTGTTATAAGAAAAAAGAAGTATAAAAGAGTTGTCAAAGAAAAAAAATTAAATCATTGCCTTATGCCTACATTTTGGACAATAAACACCCTTTACTCCTGTAAACAAATGTGCTACAAAACCGAATTTACATGCAGTACAACTATAACGTGATTTATTCACTTTTACTCACCCGATGTTTTTTGGAAAGTTCTTGCTTTATAAATTTTGTTTATCTCTTTTCAGTATACACTGTATAAAATAAGAAGAGTTCAAGATATAAAATCATTTTTCTTAAGGAGATATAGGGATTTATAAGAGAAGGCAAAATAAAAAAGTAAAGAAAATAAAAAATTTCAAAACATTATTCTGATGCCATATGCCAAATGGTTTTCATTCCTAAAATGATTGCACCTGGTACAACAAACACCACAATGTTGCTTAGCATTGCACGCAAAGTATCTCCCACTAAAGGAATTAAACTTAAGTTAACAATACCTGCAAGCATTAAAGCAATTGATGCTATCAAAAATGGCATTGTGTCTTTTGCAGTTAGATTAAATAATCCTACAATGAATCCTAAGAACACTAATGTACTCATAAGAGCTACAGCATTTACTGAACCATAAAACCAAGGCAATCCAGCAATGATTGCAATTAATAATCCAATAAAGAAACAGTAATGTGCAATTTTATGCAACTCTCTCTTCTCTTTTGCAAGTAACATTGAACTAGACATAACTCTTGGAGTAGCAGATTTTTTTGAACGTTTTGTTGATCGTCTTTTGGTAGCTTTTTTACGAGCAGCCATGATATCACCTCTATGTTTAAATACTCTCTTTTGGGTATATAAATGTTTCTTGGAAAATACAATCCTATAATAATTAAAACCTAGACACAAGTTTTAAGAATCGGTGTTGTTCCATAGCACAATGCCTTTGGCAGCTGGCCATAGCTTAGGACCTTGAGTCCAGTTGACCTTAATCGATGCTTAGTGCTCTGTGCACATACATGCCCGGGAGAGGAATGCACAAATTAACAGCTCGCAGGTTGCTAAAGGCGCTTATTTTTCTTATGAAAATTTAATCTATTAAATATTCGATATATTTTCTGCAACATATATATTCTGAGTAGAAATTAGTATTGTAACTTTTTAGTGGTGAATAATCGGAAGCTTTATAAATGGCTTTTGCCCTGAAGTGGTTGAATTATTATGGGAGGAGAGCAAGCCACTGTGCCAGGACATCTTGAGTTGGTGTCAACTCAAACTGAGCCTAAACTATATGTTGTTGGTCCACCCCCATCTCATCCTGCTGATCCTGTTGCTTTCAGAACTGGCATGATGCCATCTATTCCATTTCATAGACTCTTATCTGCTGGTTCTAGGCATGATTATGTGATGCAAATTATTCTTCCAGAAATTCACAGACTTTCTGAATCTGGAGAAATTAGTGGTGAAGAACTTCTTCGTTTAGAACAATTAGTCACAAGCCAAGGTGATGAAGTGTTGCTTCCACAAGTGCAAATTATGGATGAAGTGACACTTACTACTTCAGACCCTGAAGGGTTACTTGGTTTTACCTCTTTGCCTGTAACTAAAACTGTTGGTTTAAGCCACTTTGTAAAACGTCATCCCACAAAGGCAGCATATGAGGAATCTCGAACCATAGATGCCATGCTTGCAGTATGTGCTGAAGAAATTGGAATTGCAGAAATGATTCCTCCACTTTTATTTCACAGTGATCGCGATCGAGTGACTGTTTTTCCACGAGTTCATGCTCGCACACTCCAAGAAGTATTGTTAGAACCCGATCCCACTTTACGAATCATTTCAGTTTATGATGCTGTTGATGCATATGTCACTTTACATCAAGCATTGAATTCTGGTGATGCACAAACTAGATTACAATTTCCTTCTCGTTTAGCAGACTTCACAGAATATTTTGGAAAAGTATATTCAAGTGATGCCGCATTGGTTGCTTCATTTGATAAAAATATTGGTTCAAAGTTGAATGCTGCACCAAGAAGTAATATCCATGGAGATTCACATTCGCAAAATGTGTTAGTTGATGGAACCCACTCATTTATTGATTGGTCCCATGCGTGTTCTGATGGTTTTGCCGAATTTGATTTACATAAATTATTGAAGAAGACAGATTTGCCAATGGATCAAGAATATGAAGTTGCTGCCCATGCTGCAACACAGTTATTTCCAGATTCTGTTGTAGACCAATATGCAAGTTTTGAAAGATATGTGTTAAACAAAATCACACAAGAACTTATTTCTGCACGCAAGTATTGTGTTGCTGCTTCCACTGAACAGTACAATTATGATCGAACAAGAAATATTGGTATGGGAAATGTGTTGTACACAGATGCACTTTCACGAATCGAAGATGCTATTGACAGAGGTTTTGTTGACAAAGAGTTTTATGATCTTGTTTCTTCTCAAGCACCGCAAGAAGGAGACATTACACTTCGAAGACTTTCCACTGTAGAATATTCTTCTGTGAAAATGCAAGCTAACCCTCGTGTTAATCAGACACTTGAAAACATTGCACAAAAAACTTTGTTAGAGAGAGCTGAAGAGATTGTTCCCGAAGAAGTTATTGAACGTATTGGTAAAGGAGTTGTTCGAAGACGAAGACTATCACTTGCTGGAAAAGCAGTTTCTGGGCTTGCAGGGCTTACTGCACTCGTTGCATTGCCGTTTGTTGCTTTAGAACTTTCTGAACAGAGAGTACAGAGATTAGCTGAAGAGCATGAACAAGCACTTGAAGCGCAAATAGAATTTGCTGACATTGCAAGACAGCAATATCGATTACAAGATAGTTTTACTTCAGAATTTCAAAGACCATACTTTCGCCTTTTAAGAGCAAAATCTCGAGGAGAAGAAGCCCAAGGCCTTAGTTTAAAGTCTCCCGCCCTCCAAGAAGTTGCTAATAGATATTCCCTTGATCCTGAGCTTTTGAGAAACATGATCCGTGCGAATAAAGTTGTTGCTGGTTTGCACTCAGGTGGTTCTGATATTAACCCAGAAGATAATTACTTAGATCCATTTTCTGCAGAGTTTGAATGCCATAAAGTAGTAAGCAAGGGTTCTTGGATGGAAACAACCGATAGAATTAATCATTGTTTTGTTGATCCTATTGAAAATTTGGAAATTGGTGCTGCAAGGCTTGCTACACTAATTGAACAATCAGATGGTGATATGAAATTGGCTCTTTGGGAATTTTATGCGGCAATTCCAGAAGATAATTTAACTTCACTTTACAAAGATCCAAGAACACATGAACCAACAATAAATCGTATTGCAAATATTATTTATTCAGTTCTTGAGCATAGAGGATATCAAACATGTGATGCTCCAAGATTTGTTAATCTTTATACTGCCCCAGAAGGTTACTTAAGAAATTATACATTTGACGTTGAACAATAACAATGTTCTTCTAATACAAATTCATCATCTCATTCATTACCTTGATAATGTTCCTGACTAAGTATTTTTGTTCAACAAGAATTCTTACGTCTTCTGCTTTTGTTGTGCGCTTCAATTCTTTTATGATTTTATTATGAATGATATCTCTTCTATCTGCAATTGCAATTGCGTTTTCAAATGAATACGCATTAATTACTTTTGTTAACAGTTTATGATACTCATTTATTTCCTTTGTTATTTTGCTAATCTGAGGATTTATCTTTCCTTTGTAATTTGAAATTAATTCTACTAACTCTTTATATGAATCTCCTAACTCTTCAAGCGAAAGAACCATTGAATAATAAGATGCTGTAGCCTGCATTTTTGTATGACCTTTTGTGCTTAGAAGACGAATACAAAATTCCGTGAGTTTGTTAAGATTTAATTCCATATCAAAAAAGTATTCCATGTCTCTCTCTTTCTCTTTGAACAAGTACACTGCTTCATCAGACATCGTTTGTGTAATGTATACAAGCCGTTTGAAAATAGCATCAAAACTTTCATCAGTTCCAGTGCCAATTGTTTTAATTAGAATCCGTTTGCGACTTTGTTCTACTATCTCAAACCCAATAAGGCGTTCAACATTTTTATGAATTGTTCTTGATAGGTCTTGACCTTTACATTCAATTTCAAGTTCATTACATCCTTTCATGTATTTTGCTGTGATAATCCTTCTAATCAATGGATGTGAGTCATTTAATACAATATGCTCTTTCTTCCCCACAGACTTTTTCTGCAACTCAACTAAAAGACCACCATTTACTTCAACAAGATTGATTTCATCCCCAATTTTAATGCCATACTTCTGCTACTGCAACTGGGAGTGCGGGTCCGGACGCTGCTGAACAAACAGGCCCAA
>CAYTOG010000028.1:0-16401 GCA_964439765.1 uncultured Methanosarcinales archaeon | reverse complement strand
ACCAGAAAACTCGCACTCATGCTATGAGAATAATTTCCTTCAGCAAGACTACTGCTTGCTACATTAAAAGCACCTTGCATAAATACTCTTGGAAGGTCTTCTTTTTGCATATAAAGTAAGGCTTCAAACGCAATGTCTAATTGTTCTCTCGCTTCTTCTTCTGTAACATCTTCAGAAACATTAAATGAAAATCCTGATGGTGCTATATCAAGTACAGTTAAAAATCCGCTAAGAGATGTGCTTGGTTGAAATGCTGTTAGTGAGACCATGCAGATAAGTGCAATTACTACGATACCAATCATTATTTTTGTTGGAAGTGATCCTTTTGAAATTGCATCAAAAAGAGTTATTTTATACGGTTCTTCTCTTTGAATTCCAGGAGTTTTTTGTTTAAGTGCTATTGCTCCAACGAAACTTCTTGCAATATTTCTCTTTCGTTTCTTAGGTATCTTATTTTTAATAATTCCCATTTATCTTCCCTTCTCTAATTATCATAACTATATTAACCAAGTACTATTTTTTTCTTATTCTTCCAACTCTTCTTGTTCTTCTGATTTGTTTATGTAAATATCTACCTGCTGTTTTACCTGCATTAACCACTTTATCTGCTGCTATCAAAATGTGTTCTTCAGCTGACATTATTACTTTTTTAACAGTTAGATTAAACTCAACGTTTTTAATCGTTGACATAACTCTTTTTCCTTTATTTCCTAACTTCTGTTCTTTCAATGATCTTTTTGCATTATTAAACAATTTGTCTGCTTTGTTCATAAGATGCATTTCGTTGAAAGTTTTGGGGAATTTTTTTGACAAAACAGTTATTATAGCTACTACAACAATTATTGTGATTAATACTTTTTTCCAATAATATTGTACACTTTCTTTTATTGCTATCACAAATTGCTTCATTAATTCAAAACTTATACCAATTGATTCAGTAAAATTTATTGTGCCACTTGTTATAAGAGATTTAACTAAAGGATACACTGTGAGAGTAATAATTGTACCACAGATAATTGTCACTATCAAAATTAGCAGAACTTTCACTAATGCCAATGAAGAATAATAGGCGTCTGGTCTATTGGCATTTATTCTCTGTTTGTATTTGTTCAACAAACCAATCAGAGGGATTGCTCTTTGTTTTGTTAACTTTTCTTTAATTATTGATTCTTCACTGTCAATTTCAGCTATTCTCTCATTAAATTGATTTGTTTGTATTTGAAACTCTTCTCTTGAAATTTTTCCTTGTACAAGATACGCTGTTTGAAGGCTTTTAATGTGATTTATTACTTCACTCTTTTCATTATTTACATTCTGCAGGGCTGCGCTTGCTTGTAAAATTACTGTTTGATGGTTCCTAGCATTCGCTCTTTGCTTCTTAATCTCAATTAGTCGTTTCTTATATTGTTCTACTGTTTCTTTATGTTCACTTACAGATATTGTTCCTTTCTTCAAATATTCTATTTGAGCTGTATGTAGAAGTTTATGTATTGCTTTCTCTTCTTTATTCAACTGTTTTATTTTTTGCTTTAAAGACCATACTTGTAGGGTTCTATAAGAGAAATAAAAGAGTGTTAATCCAAACATGCCTAAAAGAATTATCGCCCACCAATATGTGATCACAATGTAGACTAAATCAAATTGACCACGTGTTTCTAGTACATATGTTAATTCAGCTGCTTTTGCTCTCTCAAGCGCTAATTCATACTCACCACGCTCAAAAGCCAGTTCAGAAAGAGCAAGTGCTTCGGTTGTTTGAGTTGTTGTTAAACGCTTAGATTCTGCATCTTCAATTAATGCTTTTACTTCTTCAATTTTATCAAATGCTTCAAATGCTTGCTCATAAATTAATTCAATCTCATCTAATACTTCTTGAGCTGAGGTGAAATCCTCTTCATCCATAAATGCTCCTGCTTTTGTTAGTAACTCCTCTACTTCCTCTGTATTAAATCCAAAAGAAATCATAGAATCAATCATTTCACTTGTTAAATCAAAGCTTTCAGTAATTGAACCTTCAGCAACTTCCTCTATTCTAATTACAATAGTATACTCTTCTGAATAATCAGTAAATGCAGATGTTCCTGCAGCAGGATAAAATGTTTGTTGTATTCCAGATACTGTTGCTGTCAAGTTATACTCACTAGCTGAGAAATATGATGGCACATCAATATCTAAAATAAATTCTCCAGGTACTGTTGAACTAACCTCTGTGATCATCTCTGGGCTTGATGTAACATATTCTGCTAATTCTCCACTGATTTCTAGTGTTAAGTTTTTTAGCCACACATTTGAATCACTCACATCTATTACCAAAGATGTTTGTGTTGGCTCTCCACGCTTAACATTGACTATCTTTTCTGTTGCTGTTACTGATTGGGTCGTAGCTGATCCACCCCCTCCACCACCACCTGCAGTAGAAGAACTTGCTGCACTTGCTGATACAGATGGTGATGCTCCGCTGCCACCAGTTATGCTTTCAATAACAGTTGTTGTTGTGGAAGAAGCCACAGTTACAGTAACTATGTCCGTGAAGATAAAACCTAAATCGTTTAAATCAGACCCTGACAAGTTATACCCAGTTGCATTTGCAAGAATGGTGTATTCTCCAGGGGTTTCATTACTTGGAACAGTTATCTCAATTGAAAGTTCTGTTGGGTCTGAATCAATCTCCATGTCCCCATCATCTATTTCTACACCACTTTGACCAAATGTAATATTCCACCCATCTGGAAGAGTTATGTTAAATGTCACATTTGTTGCATTCCCATCCCCAGTGTTTTCTAATTGAGCTACAAATGGTACTGCAGTATCTCCTTGCGTTACATCCAATGTCTCAGCTAGTGGGGTTGTAAAAGTTGCTATTAATGTTGGTTGGCCACCTGCTGCAACTATACTTCCTGTTGTTGTTAAAGAATTTGGCGTGACAGAAGAATCATTTACTGTTGTTGTTAAAATTATTGATTTAACTCCCTCGCTATCTGTAGAATCATTTACTTCAATTGATTTTATGCTTCCTGCTGCAACAGTGAAATTTGAACTTTCATTATAGAAAGTTGTCTCAGAATTTGAAGTTACATTAAAGTGCAGATCAAAGTCACCAGTGTTATTTATTGTTAGATTTCCAATTGTAACATTTTGAGATATGTTTGCATTCACTGTTGTGAAACTACTTGGAGATCTTGTCCAATTATTATCATACTCTATGGAATAATTTGTTCCAGTACTGAAGTCTTCATTTCCTGCACTATCATTTGCCCAAAATCTGATAGTATATGTCCCATTTAAGCTAGCATTAAAACTCCCATTATATAGCAGTTCTACTGAACTGTATGCCATTGAAGTGTTAACGAAGTACGTGTCATTTGTCAATTTGTATTGTAATTTTACTGAATCTACTGTTGTAATGTTATCAGTAATGTTTACTTGAACTGTGAAGTTAATCTCTGGATCTAACTCTGCCTCTGTTGATGGACTTGTTGAAAAAGAATTGAACGTAGGATTTTGTGTGTCAATGAACATTGTTCTTAATTGAGTTTCATTTTGTGATCCCGACTCGTCATTACAAGAAATATTGAATACATGTTCCCCATCAACAAAATCAGAGATGTTTATCTCTGTTGCAGTGTTATTTAGAGTTGTTGTGTTTGTCGTGTTAATTGAACTATTCATTATTACTGAACAATTAACTGAGCTGTAATAATTGTCTGTAACTGTGAAATTAAAGATTATACTGTTGCTTGAATAATTTGTCCCGTTAATTGGTGTAGTTATTGTGATCTCTGGTGCTATGTTATCTGTAACATTGAAATATTGGGTTGAGGAATTAGCACTATTGCTTGTGTCATTTGCCCACCACACTATTTCCTTATTTCCTCATTCATTTCTCTATCCAGTGACACAAAAGCTTTTTATATTGGCTTTAAGATGAATTCTCTGCCTTTGGCGTATTCGTAAGAAGAGGTTTGCGTGTTAGAAAAACCAGCTGGTTGGCGTTTTCGAACGCTGTTAAAACCTGTCTCGAAAGATATGTCAAGGGTTGTTTTATTTCTTAGTTGGTTTTGTAATTATCCTACTTTTTAAATTAAAAAAATTTAAACCATTACATATTATCGATATATTTAAAATATTTATTAGTTATCATATCAAATGGGTGATATTAAATGGAAATTAAATGGGATTCTTCAATGTCAATGGGAGAAAAAACTATTGATGAACAGCATAAAAAATTACTTAAACAATTGAATAAACTAATAAAAATGTTGTCTTCTGGGGTTGATATTGGGCCTATGAGAGAAACATTAGGTTTTCTTAAGAAATATTCTGATGAGCATTTTAGTTATGAAGAAGAATATCAGGCAAGGAATAATTTCCCTGGCCTTAAAGAGCATAAGAAAATGCATGCCGAATTCATTGAGTTTTATAATAAATTTAAACAAGATTTTGAAACAGTTTATAAGACTGGGAAGATTTCTTCTTTCCAGATTGAAACTCTACTTAAAGAAGCAAAAAAATTCCTAGCTGAATGGTATTTGCATCACATTTTAGTAGAAGATCGAAAATATGCTACTTATATCACAGAGCATAGGTGATTTTTTTCTTTTGGTTTTTTTTAAATTATCACTTGTCAAGTATTCTTCTCGAAAGATATGTCAAGGGTTTGTTTATTTTCTATAAAGTTCCTAATCAAACACAAAGCTTTTTGAATCTGCAATGTGTTTCTTCATTTGATGCCAAAATCAGTAACTAAATCTAAAGACACTGTCTTCGTTTTTAGTGCGCACTCTGATGACTTTGTTATTGGTTGCGGAGGAACTATTGCAAAATTTACTGCAATGGGAATAAAAGTTCGTTGTTATGTCTTTAGCTTTGGTGAAAATTCCCACCCATGGATGGACGCTGAAGAAGTAAAAAGTATGCGAGCAAGTGAATGCGATGATGCGAGTAAAATTCTTGGCTGCGACACTGAAATTTTTGACTTACGTGAACTTCATTTACGCGAAGATGCTAAAAAAGCAAAAACAGTGAAATATCTTCTTGAAGAAATTAAAACATATAAACCAAGTCGTATTTTTGTGCACAGTAAAGAAGACCCACACCCTGACCATAAAGATGTTTATGCACTTTGCATGCAAACAGTTAAAAGAGTAAAATTTTCGGAGATTCCGGAAGTATATGTCTACTCCGTGTGGAATCCATTTGAATTTAAGACTAAGTATCCCTCATTATTTGTTGATGTCAAAGAAACATTTGAAACTAAAATGGAAGCTATGCGTGCGTTTCCAAGTCAAAAAGTTCATGTTGCCTTTCCTTTTTTTCTACTATTATTTCGAGCTATTCGCGACGGACTTTATAGCAAACATCGTTTATCTGAAAAATTCTTTTTAGTAAAAACTAAATCTTTCGAAACCGATAAAATTAATGATCTTAATAAAAAAAGGAGGGGAAAATAAGAAGCAAAAGTTATGATGGTAAGTCAAAAACATATCCGCCCGAAACTTCTTCTTGTAGCTGATACCTACGAGCCTAAAGTAGATGGAACCTTCATTTTTATGAAAGAATTTATTGCACGAGCAAATAAAGATTTTGAAATCTCTTTATTAGTTCCTAGATATTTGAAACAAGATGATACCCATAATAGTTTTTTTTTAGATGTCTCTAAACGTTTTATGCTCTCTGGCTACGCAAATATTGAGATTAGTTTTCATAATCTTCGCAAAATTATTCGCACTATCAAAAATAATGATGTTATTTTTATCCAAGGACCAGCCCTTCTTAGTTATCTTTCAATGTTGCTTGGTCACAGATATTCAAAGAAAGTAGTTAGTTATTTACATGTTCTAGGGTGGGAATTATACGAAAAATTTTTGCCTCTGCGCTATAGCAATCTCTTTGAAATATTTGGTCGACGTATTGCAATGTGGTTTTACAACTTTAATGACATTGTTTGTATTCCTTATGGGAAAATCCGCCATGAATTAATAAGAAGTGGCCTTAACTGTAGATATGAAATTGCACACCTTGGTGTTGACATTAAACGTTTTTCACCAAGCGAAGATATTTCTGCAAATAAAAAAGCAATAACTATTCCGCCACATAAAAAAGTGATTGGTTATGTTGGGCGTGTTTCTCGTGAAAAAAGTGTGCTCACATTACTTGAAGGATTTCGTAAACTCAGGAATCAAGAAAATTTGATTTTATTAATTGTTGGAGATGGAGAAGCAGAAATTATGAAAGAACTTCGACGTCAGGAAAATTGTATCTGTACAGGTTTTGTAACAGATGTTGAAAAATACATGCAAGCTATGGATATTTTTGTTATGCCATCTCTCACTGAAACAACTTCACTTGCAACACTTGAAGCTATGGCAACTGGTCTACCTGTTCTTAGTACAAAGGTAGGTTTCATTTCTGAATATTTACAAAAAGGACACAATGGAGAATTTTTTCCTCGGGAAAATCCAACAATGCTTTCTGTGAAACTAGAAAAATTCTTGCGTGAACCATTATATGCTAAACAATTAGGGCATAATGCTAGGCGTAAAGTTGCATATTCATTCTCCTGGGAAAGATCAATCAATAAAATTACACGTATTCTGAAGAAAGTGTTGAATGAGTGATTAGGAAAATTAGCGTTAGAGTAAGGCTTCGCTCACTAATGTTCGCTCGGAACGCGGCCGGGCTTAAGTTTCGCTTCTCAACTTCGCATAACATTATTGTGCTCAGGTCGAAATCGCAGTTTAATTTTTTGCCCCAGCATTAGGCCGCGCGTTCGCCCTTACTCTTACTTAAATTGGCATATACCCTATAGACGTAACTTTTAATAAAGAACTCGAAACTGCCCAAGAGTATGGCAAATTATCATTATGACGGGGAAGAAACCACTACCACCGAAACATTCTCAACAGAGGATGGTGAAATTAGTAGTGAAGAAGAAGGATTTCTCAAAGGATTTGAGGATGAAGAGGAAGCAATTGAATGTGCTGAATGTGGTAGCGCAATTCATGAAGATATTGTAAAAAAGGTCATTGACGGAGAAACAATGAACTTTTGTAATACTGCTTGCGCCGAAGATTATGTCGATAGTATGGGGTAAGTTAGATTTTTTACTATGTTAATTTAGTCGCCAGTATCACTTGATAGTAGTTTATTTAAGAAATGTTTATAAGTAGGCCTAAAAACTACAATTTATGAACAAATGTCGAGTTGGTGCTCCAAATTGTGTTGGTCGTTTCCCACAATTACGTGATGCTTTTTACAAAGCTGCAAAAGAAGCACGTAATGAAAATGGTGCAAGTTGGCGGCCGATCACATTTTCTGAGTTAGAACTTTTTGTCGCTCGAGCAGAAGATCAAACTCATGGAAAAGACCTTAAATTTCTTGATCCAGTAGATCCTTATTTTAATAATCGAAAAGATGATCTTCGTTGTGACCCCTGTGTTGGCGAAGAAGAAAATGAAGTAATTTCTCTTGTACCGTTTGCATTTGAAGGATTGAGGCGAGATTTAGTGAATAGAATTTCTTTAGCTACAGGATTTCGAGAAAGAATTGCAAGACATATGATTGGATTAACATCACCAGGAACTGCTCACTTGAAACTTTCAAATGATGATTATGAACTTCTTTTACTTCAAATTGAAGAAGAATTATTAGGAGAGGGAACAATTAATGAATTAGTAGGATATACTCCAATTGAAGTTGCCCAGATTCTTTCATTTATTGAGCGAAAGGACCCATCTATTACTGCAGTATCAATGAATCCTGTACTACTTGACCAATATGCAAGATTGTATGCAACATCCCCAAAAGTCTTAGATTCTTTATCATTATTCCATAATGGAACAGACCATCTTGAACAAGGATTGGGTATTGAAATGGGTTTGACAAATGTACCTGGATCAAGTAGAAGGCTTCCGGCAGTTTCTCTTCGAGGATACCGGGTTCAAGCTGAATTTGGAACTGGGCTTAACCTTGCTGGAAGCATTGTTGCTGATGCTCCATATCGCATTGAATTACATAAGAATGGTGATCATAGAAATAATCTTCATGGAGAGCCCCCACAATTACCTTGTTTTACTACCACATTTTATTTACGACACCCAGATACAATGGTAGTTGGTCAAGTTCAAGAAATGCGTGGATCTTCCCTGCCAGAAGGAACTACTGTTGGCCTTACTGCTTTTTCCCTCATTGAAAAAATTGCAGATGCAATGGGAATTCAAAGAGTACTTGCATATGGCCCAATCACTAATCCAACTTTGTTATCGTACCCAGGAGATACTTCAATTAAACGGTCTTTACGAGCAAACTTTACCGACCCATTGAATCGTCTTGGTTGGACAGCAACCAGAAATAGACGAAAACAGCCATTGCATTTTGAAAGACAGTATAAAGGAAGATAGTAAATTAAAGTTAAATTTATTTTACAAGAACTGTTTCTGCCATCTTCAATTCTAACTCTGCGTCAACTCCCCTACTATGCTTTAGAATAGTACCACACATCTTACAATGAATTGCATCCATATCATGTTCTTCAATGCCACATTTTCTACAAGTAATATTTTGCTTCTTACCTGATTGCACAAGCACTTTTAGCAATTTACCTAGCTGCCATGGGATTAATGCAATACCTGAGAGTATCATCACTACAGTAACTATTTTTCCAAGTGGGGAGAGTGGAGTTATATCACCATAACCAACAGTTGACAAAGTTACTATTGCAAAATAAAATGCATCCCAAATGTTTCCAAAACTCTCTGGATTAATAGCATTCTCAACTACCCAAATCAATCCTGCAAACATAAAAATAATTGTGAAAACAGTTAAGATAATCCTGATAACTATTATTTCAGTATCACTTAATGCACCAAACAAAGTATTCTTACTTTTGAACATTCTCTGGAACCTTAAAACCCTTAATAATCTAAAGAGACGTAAGATTCTAAAAATCCTCAAAAATGTTAAGTTTCCAAAGTGCAAAAGTATAGGTAATATCGCAAGTAAGTCAATTATACTGTAAATATTAAAGAAATGTTTTACTTTTCCTCTTGCAACCCACATCCTTAAAGCATATTCAATAATAAAAATTCCAACTAAAATAAATTCTGATATTATAAGCCATTTTGATACTTGCTCGGAGAAAGAATATGTATATAAAATAAATAATATTACTGCAAGCATGTTTACAAAGAAAAGACTCCCTTCAATGATTCTTCCATGGACAGATTCATAATTGTCTAAGTGTTTTGTAAAGTAATTTTTACCTTTCATTAAAAGAGAATATTCCACATCATCTTCTTCTTGAATCATCTTTTCAAGAATTGTTTTCTTTCTTCGTTTTCTTTGAAGTTGTGTTTTACTTCGTTTGGTTCTTGTTGTATGGCTTGCTTTTTTCTTTCTTGCTGGCGCTTTTTTTGAGCTGGTTTTTTTCTTCACAGTACGTTTAGAATTCTTTCTTGCTACCTTACCATCAACCTATATTAAAGAATAAGTATATTTAGTTATATAAAGGTTAGGTTTGAATGTTATAACAAGTCATTTAGAATTTGTAGCTGAGTTGGTACTGGTTGATCACTTAACTTATGGTATCTTTGCATGTCAAACAAAAATTGTCTGGTGTTTACAGATCGAGTTCTTGCATCATCGCTGTTATCACAAGTATCTATTCCGATATCAAATAAATAAGGATCGCCATCCCCTGTAACCATCAGAGAAGCATGAGCATACGCGGCAAGCCCAGAATCATGAGTAATTGTATGACTAAAATCTCTTGCTTCAACATATTTAATCATAGCTTCAGTTGTAACTCTTTGAAGAACCGGATCTCTATCATTAATTGTTACGTTTATTGCTAATAACTCTGCTAATTCAAGTGGCATGTTATTGAAATATAGCATTTGTTTATAAAAGTTTTGTGTGTTGATCACTTTTTAGTAGTAGTTGGTTGAATTTCACTCATCAAAATAATCATTATCTTCAGCGTATGTGATGATATTATTGAATGCTGTTTTTAGTTCTGGAAACTCTTCAAAGTATTTGGCTATTCTCCCAACAAGGTATTCTTTTGTCCATCCTTGCCAATCTTCTTTGTAATCTAATTCATGAATTATTGCATCTAATTTATCAACAGCCTTTGCAAATCTTGCTTCAATTGTTTTTTGGTCTTTGAATTCATGAAATAAATGTATGAATTTTTGATCCGATTTTGTTGGAAGAGATTTTTTGATAAGTTCTGCTGCCAATTGTTCTTTTTCATCTTGGTCTTTGTCGTTTCTTTGTATCTTTGGGTGCATTGGGGTATCACCAGACACGATTTCAACAACATCATGATACATTAATAGTTCATATACCTTTAAACGATCAATGTCCATTCTCTTGCTTTGAGTTAGAAAAAAATCAGCGAGCATTAAACAACTCCAAGAATGCTCAGCAGAACTTTCTTTTCTTTTTTCTACAGTGTTTAAGCGATATACGGATTTTAATTTATTGAATGTTCTTAATTTGTTGATGTTTTCCATGGTGTTGTTTATGTTGTATGAAACTATTTTAATAAAGTTGCCGCCAATAATCTAAGAATTCACATTACTTACTCTTTCAAGACAGCATGTACAGTTGGTGGGCGATTAATATCTTCTACTGTAACAATAACTTCCTCTGTTGAATCATGACCATTTTGATCAGTACAAGTTACACGCACACTGTACTCACCAGCATCTTCATAACCAGTTAGTTTGAGACTACTAATCATCCATCCGCTATAATCAATTGAACCAACTCTGCCCTTACTATCAACACAACTTGCTTCCAATTCAACTCTTTCACCTTCTTCAACGATGATAGTTGTGTCTTCTAATTCTAATGTTGGTTCTACTACACATTCATAACATTCGTAATTATATTTCACTCCAACATCGAAGCCTGTAACAATTGCTAAATCACCATTACTTTTAGTTGCTGTTGCTAAATATCCTTTTTCTTCACATGTACTATCAAGACACTCATACATCCTAATGTATGCAGTATCAGCACACCAAAGTCCAACATGGATTAATTCAGTTCTTGCAATATATGTTTTATCTTCAACAACATCTACATCACAATCTAAAGCGATTTCTTCCATTTGTTCTACTTCTAATTCTGCTAAACCAAAAGGTAGAAGAAATGTTAGAATAAGTAATACAAGAGCTATTTTTTTCCACATATTACTAGAAGAGAATAGTATTTTTTCTTTTAAGGATTTATCTAGTGGAATATCTGGGTTAGGTTAGAGAGATTTTTATCCTCAGGAAAATCTTTATAAAGAAGTTCATTAGTTCTTTCTGATATGGTTTCAATTTGGTTCTATACTATTGGAAGTGTCTTATTAATTTCAATTATTTCACTAATTGGTCTATCTTTTTTTGCTTTTAACAAAAAACAAATTCCAGCAAAGGCACTATTATTTCTTGTTAGCCTATCTGTTGGAACTTTAGTTGGTGGAGCATTCTTACATTTGCTCCCTGAGGCTGTTGAAAGCCAAGGGTTTACTATTGAAATTTCCCTTGCTGTTCTTGCAGGATTTATTGTATTTTATGTATTAGAAACATTAATACATTTACATCATGACAAAATTTCAACAAAGAAAAAACATGGTGATGAACATGAACATGTTATCAAACACCACCACCACCATGCATATCAACTTGGAATTATGAATTTACTTGGTGACGGTTTACATAATTTTATTGATGGCCTTGTTATTGCTGGAAGCTATTTTGTTAGTGTTCCAATGGGGATTGCCACAACCATTGCAGTTATTATGCACGAAATCCCACAAGAATTCGCTGATTTTGGAGTTTTGCTTTATTCCGGGTTTAGTCGAACTCGCGCATTATTGTATAACTTCGGTTCAGCATTAATTGCTGTACTTGGAGCAATTGTAGGACTTATTATTGGACATTCTTCAGAATGGTTTATGGGTCTTTTACTTCCCTTCGCGGCAGGTGGATTTATTTACATAGCAGCTGCTAATTTAATTCCAGAACTACAAAACGAACGTGGTATTAAAACCTCAGCAATTAACTTTGGAATGATTATTCTTGGTATCGGGATTATGATTGGAATATTGTTTTTGGAAGTTGGTGCATAGAAATTTGATTCATCACAACTCGAACTCATCTATGAAATCTAGAATAACTGCATACTTTTCTAAGTATTTGAATCCCTTACTTGTTAAAGCAATAGACTTTCTCTTCTTTTTATCAAACTCTTCTTGGATCAACTCTTTTTCTTTAAGCTCCACATAATACTGATTGAAACTTTGTGAAGAAATATTGGCATACCTAAGTAATGGAGTTGGTTTAATTCTATTATGGTGTTTTTGAATGATCTTCAAAATAGAATAAATGATCTCTAAACGATCCCTACGCTTTGGTTTCGTTTCAGTCATTTGTTGATAACCTCTTATGTACCCGATAATACAAATACACGAAGAGTGCTATGCTGATAATGTAAATACAATATTGCCACACCCAAGGAGTATTTTGATATTCTAACGTGAATATATGAAGAATCCAAAACGCAGAAACTAGAAGATATAATCCTTTCATAAAACTGATTTTAATTTTTTTCTTAGCATTCTTTACCGCTTTTTTTACAGCCCTATGTTCTTTTGCTGCAAACAGATACAACAATGTTGCAACTATAAGTGCTGTTTGAACCGCAACTAGTATTGCTTGTGATCGCCAAAAAACTGTTGGAACAACAAGAACCATAGAAATAACTGAGACCAACCCAAAAAGTTGTTTACTAGTTAAAGAGATTTTCTTTGATAGAGTTGTTACTAACAAATATACAAGGGCTATAGTACTAAATAAACTGACTAATGCTAAACTTATGCGAAATACAACCCCAAGAGAACGAAAGCCCTGATGCCCAAATGTTAGTCTCAATACAACATGAATTGCTCTTGCTGTAAAGGCTAAAGCAAAAAACAAGAACACATTTCGAAATAATCCAAGACCACGATGAGAAGTCAAATCATAAATTTCCTTAGTTTTAAAATAAATTGCTAAACAAAGTATTACAATTATAAGGGCATACCCAATTTCTATTGATAAATGATAATTAGAAAGGAATTTCATAATAGGAGAGATGTGATTAGCAGGATTTAATGGTATTATGGGCGGCATCCATTAGAAATGTTCTTTTTACCCTTTATAAAGAATGTGCACATTTGATGTACATTTCTCCTGCTTTGCCTTTTTATATCATATCTACTGATTCTCCTGTTATGATGCACAATTGTGCATTAAAAATACAAAACAAAAATAAATATGAAAAATATCAAAACATATGAGGTATACAAAAAAATGGTAATAAAACGTAAAGGACTTAAAAAAATAATTGCAGCTGGAATGCTTGCAACATTTGCTGTTGGAACACTTGGAGCAAGCTTTGTTTCAGCAGATGACGATGACACTACTTTGGATCTAAGTAGCTTACAAAGCGCACTTGATAATGAAGATTATGATTCATTCGTTGAAGCTCTTTCTTTAATTGATGAAAAAGCAGCTGAAAACATGACTGAAGAGCAATTTGAACTTATCCTTGAACATTATGCTACAATGGAGGCAGTTGAAGAAGCTATCGAAAGTGAAGATTATGAATCTTGGGTAGAAGCTGTTTCTGCTATTCCTGGAGGAGAAGATTTAATTGAATTAATTGATGAAGAAGAATTTGCAACACTTCTTGAATTACATGATGCGCGTGATAATGTTCGAGACCTATCAGAAGAGTTAGGATTTGATGAATTACACCCACATACAAAACCTATTCTTGAAGAAACACCAGAAGATCTCTCTGAAGAATTTGATGCTGTTATTGCAGCACTGGATGCTGAAGATTATGAGGCATGGGTAGATGCAGTAATTGAACTTCCAGACGGAGAAGAAAGAATTGCACTTGTTTCTGAAGAAGATTTTAGCACTTTGCTAGAACTACATGAATCTAGAGCTCTCAGAAGAATTAGGTCTTGATGCACTTCATGAAGAAAGGGCAGAGATCCGAGAAGAAAAACGTCAAGAGAGAATTGAAGCACATGAAGATATCATTGACGCCCTTGATGCTGCTGACTATGAAGCTTGGCTTACCGCAATTTCAGGAACCCCTGCTGAAGAAGTATTAGGTGAAATTATCACAGAAGATAACTTTGATGATCTTGTGGAAGTCCATGACCTCATTGAAGCTGGAGACACTGAAGCTGCTGAAGAAGCTGCTGAAGAACTTGGTCTTCCTGAACCTAAACAAGGTATAAAACGAGCTATGGAAAGAATGGGCAATTTGCTTCGCGCACTCTTTCGCTAAGAAGAATTAATTTACCTATCTAGAGAGGGTCACATTTTTGCCACCCAAGGACACACACCTCCTTTTCTGTGGCCCTCTTCTTTTTCTTTTCTTAATTTGTTTAATCCCAAGAAGATTTTCCTGTATTTACAATTAGAATCTTTTTGTTTTTAGAAATTTTATTTTTCATTTGAAGCATCAAACCTAATCCTGCAATTCCAGATGGTTCGCAAGTAATATTATTTTCTTTTGCTATTTTCATAGCTTTATCAATAAATCTTTCTTGAACAGTATACACATTTGATTTTGACCCAATATATCCTTTTGATATTGCAAGTTTAATCCAACTTTTATCAAAATGAACGAATGGTAAATGTGGAGAATACAACTTGTCTGCTTTTGAAGCAGGGTTGTTAGTTGTTGCACCAAAAAAATTACACTGTTTAATAGTTGAACTTTTTACAATAAGCCTTTTATCATGGAAAAAACTTTTTGCTTCTTTTACAGCAATGTTTGTGATATTCTCAAATAAGTGCCCTGTTCCGTATGGAACAAATATAAAATCTGCGCCTTGATTTACAACATCATAACTTAACCAATCATAAAAAGTATCGTATGGGCCAAGTGAATCGTCAGAAGTGATATCAATTCCCCCTATATTATCTGTTAATTTTAAAATGTCCTCACTGTTTAGCACTTTTTTTGATAGATCTGTTTCATATATCTCACACCCAATTGTCTCTAGTCCTTTTTTAATCTTAGAATTTAGTTTGTGACCAATTAGAACTTTTAGATTTGGAAGGCTATATGATTTGAGCATTCGTTGAATTGCATTTGCTGCGGAACCAGAACTTATTATTGACATTTGAGGTAATTCTTTGATTGTTCCTTTCTTTTTTGAAAGTAATAATTGCCTATATGTTACAACCATTTCCCATGCCATCCTGTCTTTATGTGTACCAGTTGGGTTCACACTCTCATCTTTTAAGTACACTTGTTTAAAATCAGGAACAGAAATTTTCCTTGTTGGTGTTGATGGCCAGTGAGGATTACTTGGTGGGAATTCTGGTTTGTTTGGATCATTTACAGAAGCTACAACTATAGATTTCAAAATTTGTTGTTCTTTTTGAGTTAATGTCATAAAAAACCAAAAAAGAATTATAATTTATAAAACATACTAAAGAAGAAAAATTGAAGAGTAAGAATAAATTTCTTATCTCTTGAGAGCATATCTTTTCCCACCATCATATGGATTTTCAAATGACCTCCCATCAAATATTGATTGCAAAAGTTCTTCTAACACTCCATCATCTAATTTTGGACGTTCAGTACGTTCTGTCCTATACCCAATGGTTTGCGTCATCCGACCTGGACTAAGTTCTATTCCACCATTTTTATCTGCACGCAGCACACTTAAACAATAAAGCGGAGTAAATGCACTTCCACATGAAAGTTTATCTGCAGTATGAGAACTTATTATTGTGTTTGGAACAGAAGGAAATCTAGGGATAGATTTCCTTTCTCTTCTTACTTTCTGATATCTTTGAACATGTTTAAAATAACGTTGAACTAATCTTGGAATATTTCCACGATATTTTCCATTACTCTTTAGACATAGTTGTATAAAATGTTCTTGAGGTTTTTTTTCTCCATCAATGTCCCAATCTGAATAACGCGCTAATTGTCCACATTTTGAATTAATTTCTTTTTCTCTTGATCCAATATTACGAACAGGAATTGGAAAACCATTTCCTGTAAATATACTCATGTCTATTAGTTTATCTTGATCTTCTGAAGAAATCTTTTCAATTGCAATAAGTTCTTGAGTTCTCTTGGAGTCTTTAAAAAAACCAGAATAAAAATTCAAACATTCAGGAAACGTTTGAGGTAATGCTATATCTGCTGATAAAATATCAAATCCATACCATGCATGTATGGTAGGGGTTTTTTCCCTCACTTCTTGAGTTGAATCTCCTTTTAATGAATCTACTATTTTGACACGACGCTCAATAATTTCTCGGACAGTTAATGGTGTGAATCCTGCTTCAACAGCATCTTTTAACGAAACTAAAGGATCATCTT
>CAYTOG010000027.1:0-16411 GCA_964439765.1 uncultured Methanosarcinales archaeon | reverse complement strand
AGGGCACCCTCTTTCCGAACTTAGTCGAAACATCAGTGTTGAGGAAAAACCCGTAGCTTCTGGGAAAAATCTTTCTAAAGAATATAAGGATGAAGCGTTTGTTTTTGAGAAACGAAAAGCATCCCCTGAACAAAAAGTTGCGATGACAACTGGCCTTATTCTTGCAAAAGCAGTTAAGGAATTGTATCCAGAATCTGAAGTTGCTGACATGGGTTTTTACCATGATCAATTTTTTGTTGATTTTGCAAAAATTAAGATTAAGCAAAAAGCGTTTGCTAAAATTAAACATACGATGCAAGAAATTATTGATTCAAATAAAAAAATAGAAAAAATCACAGCAATGGATATTGATAAAACAAGTAAGTGGCAACAAGAAATCTTCTCTGACATTGGGGATGAACAAAAAGCATATTCTCTTGATGGAACAAGTGTTGTACCTCTTATGCTTGATGCAGTTTCAGAAAGCACTGGTGCTATTGGTTCTTTTGATTTAGTTGGTCTTGGTAGCGTTTATTGGAAAGGCAATCAAAAAAATGAACAACTTGTTCGTGTGCGCGGAACAGGTTTTGATTCAGCTAAAGGTCTTGAAGCATACAAAGCAAAACAAAAGGATGCAGAAGCTAGAAGCCACATTAAACTTGGAAAAGAACAGGGTCTTTTTGTTATTTCTGATCTAGTTGGGGCAGGAATGCCACTTATGGCTCCAAAAGGAATGATCATTAAACAAGAACTTATTGATTTCTTGTGGGAGTTGCATAAGAACAAAGGTTATTCTCAAGTTGGTATCCCTCACATTGCAAAAACTGACTTATACAAAAAAAGTGGTCATTGGGAAAAGTTTGGCGATGAATTGTTTAAAGTGAAAGGGCATTATGAAGATTTTGTTCTCAAGCCAATGAATTGTCCACATCATACCCAAATCTTTGATGCATTTAGTTATAGTTACAGAAATTTACCCGTTCGTTTTTTTGAACCATCTGTTGTGTATCGGGATGAAAAACCGGGACAATTAACTGGTCTTTCTCGTGTCCGTGCTATAACTCAAGATGATGGACATATTTTTTGTAGGGTCGATCAAATAAGAAAAGAAGTTGCAACTATGATTGAAATTATATTGCAATTTTACAAAACTCTTGGTATGGATGAAGATTATTGGGTTTCACTTTCAGTTCGTGGAGATGATATGAGTAAATATCTTGGATCAAATGATGTGTGGGATATTGCTGAGAAAGCACTTGAAAAATCAGCAAAAGAAAATAAGTTGCCATTTCGACGTGTTGAAGGGGAAGCAGCATTTTATGGACCAAAATTGGATTTCATGTTTAAAGATGCTTTAGGACGTGAATGGCAATTAGCAACAGTACAATGTGATTTTAATTTACCTCAACGTTTTAATTTGTCTTATACTAATGAAAAAGGTGAGAAGGAAAGGCCAGTTATGATGCACCGTGCAATCTCTGGAGCTTTAGAGCGGTTCATGGCAGTTATGATTGAACATTTTGCAGGTAAATATCCTTTGTGGCTCAGTCCAGTTCAAGTGAAATTACTTACAGTTTCAGATAAGCATGAATCATTTGCAATGGAAGTTTTCAAAAAGTTGCAAGCATTGAATTTCCGATGCGAAGTAGACTCTCGCCGTGAGACTATTCCTAAGAAAGTACGTGAAGCTCAAATGGAGCAAGTGAATTATATTGTAACAATTGGTGATAAGGAACTTGAAGCAAAGACACTTGCTGTTCGAAGTAGAAATACTGGGAAAACTGCATTTGGAGTCGCTATCGATTCATTTGTTGCAGATATTGTTTCTGAGCGAGATGAGCGAAGACTTTAGATGGAACTTTAGCGGAAACATTTAAATAATGCCTAATTGAGTATTTGCAGAAGCTTATGCTCAGGTGGCACAATTTGGTACTGCGCAGGATTGCTAATCCTGTTTCCTCCGGGATATCTGGGTTCAAATCCCAGCCTGAGCGCTTTTTTCTTTAAAGTGTTAGTTGTAAATTATTTTTATTTCTTTTTCCATTTACTTATTGTCGCTAAGTTTATATACCTCTTTCGTTTCTTGTTAGACAAGAGGTATGGTTAATGGTTAAGAGATCAACTAATCAAGTAGGTAGTGTTAGAAATTCTTCTTCTTTTTCATCTCAAGGTCCAGTTCCAAAACCAAAACTTCCTTCATTTTTTTTAGAACATAAAATGGCTTTTTTAATTGCACTTCTTGTAACATTTTCATTTCTTATTTCATTTGTTTTTCTATCTTTAAATTCAGATAATTTTGCTGGTCAAGCAGTTGCTGGAGTAGGGGAAACAATCAAGGAAATTTCCACTTCAAGTATTTCTAAAACAACAACAAAGACATTACCAACAGGAAATTGTAATGATTATATTGATAATGAGTGTGATGGTTATTGTGATTATGAGTATGATTCTCGTAATACAACATATTGGTGTAGAATTCCAATTGAATGTGATGCTTCTTTGTATTCTCCTAAAATTTTAAGTCGCTATGATGAAGATGGCGATGGGACAATTGATTATCGTTATGTTTCTCCAATGGATCCCGATCCTAGTTGTGAGGATAATAGTAGTGCTTTAGAAAATGCCTCAACAGGTACAGAAGTAACAATAGAAATCGATAATGGAATTGATACTGGTGATTCTGTAATAGTTGGTTCTGATACAGATGCAGATGGTTCTATAACTGTTGGGATGGAGAATGGTGGAACATCTATAAGTGATATAATCATTGAAGAAGAAATTACTGGGCCGGGAACAATTTCAGACCCTGAGATTGTTTGTATTGATTCTACTGATAATGATGTAGATGGCTTAATTGATTGTTTAGATAATGATTGTGATGGGTTGCCAGGATCTATTGATGGATTGAATTTTTGTGAATATGCTGAAGAATTAACCTGTGATGATTCCTTTGATAACGATGCTAATGGTGCTACTGATTGTGATGATCTTAATTGTGCAAGCAATTCAGCATGTTTAGATACTGATGGTGATAGTGTAGTTGATTCTGAAGATAATTGTCCAACCATAAGTAATGTCGATCAAACAGATTCTGATATTGATGGCACAGGTGATGAATGTGATACTGAAGCAGATGATGAAGTTTGTTTTGATTCATACGATAATGATGGGGATGGATTAATTGGATGTGAAGACAATAGTTGTGATGGAATAAGTTATTGCGAATATGCCAAAGAATTAACTTGTGATGATGGAGAAGATAATGATGCAGATGAGTTAGTTGATGAAGGTGATGATGATTGTGATGTTTCTTGTGATGTACCTTATGGAGATTATGATAGTTCTGGAGATTTAACAAACGCTGATAGTGCTTTAATAGCATTAGTGTTGGAGTCAATAGATGATATTGATTATGGTAGCTGTGGTGCAATAGGAGAAGATTCATGTTTAATTGGAGGAATTTATGCTTGTGAGAATGGCATTGTTGCTGCAAGTGAATTTACTTGTGCTGAAACAGATTGCACTCCAATTGGAGATTATGATAGTTCTGGAGATTTAACTAGTGAAGATAGCGCATTACTCTCTTTAATTCTTAAATGTATCAGTGGAAGTGATTACACAAGCAATGGTGGATCTGGAGAAGATGCATGTTCTGTTGGTGGAATTTATGTATGTGAAAATGGTGTTGTAAGTGCATCATCAATGAGTTGTTAGGTGATATAAAAATGGAAAAGATGAAAACTGTTTTGAGAGCAAGTTTGTTATTAACAATTTCTATTTGTTTAGTAATATTCTTTTCATCTATGGTTCTTGCAGAAGTTGTATTTTCTGCTAGTGTTGATAGTAGTACAGTAACTGAAGGAGATTCATTTGATGTTGAAGTTTATATTAACGCAAATGGTGACGATGTCCGTCTAATTGATTTAGAACTTTTATCTTCTAATACTGATGGTGAACTATCTCTTATGTCTGCAACAACTGGGGGCCTTTATGGCAGTGGAGTTTCAGAAGATTCAAATTGGCCAGTTGAAGGTGGTGCAGGTTATTCTTACGCAGAAAGTTCTTCTACTGCAATTAATAATATTGTGGATAAACTTTTTGTTACAATTTCAGTTATTGCAGTTTCAGAAGGAGAGACAACCCTTAGTTTTAATAGTATTTCAGCAAAAGAAAATGCATTATCATCAAGCTATGACACTTCAGGAGAAGATCTTGTAATCACTATTGAAGGTTCTGGTAGTGGGACAACAACAGAGGATGAATCTAGTTGTTCTAGTGGAGTTGATAATGATCTTGATGGTTTAACTGGATGCGAAGATAGTGATTGTGTTGGGTTAAGTTATTGTGAAGCAACAGAATCTACTTGTAATGATGGTTATGATAATGATGCCGATGGTTTAATAGATTGTTTAGATGAAGATTGTAACGGAATTAGTTCTTGTGAGTTTCCAACAGAAATTACTTGTAATGACGGCGTTGATAATGATGCTGATGGTTTAATAGATTGTTTAGATTATAATTGTGATGGGCTAATTAATTCTGATGGAGCTTATTGTGAGTTAACAGAATCTTATTGTGAAGATGGTTCAGATAATGATGGTGATGGAGCAATAGATTGTGGGGATACTGATTGTGAAATGGAAACTGTATGTATGACTGAAGAAGATGATGATACTTGTTCTGACACCATTGATAATGATGGTGATGGGGCAATAGATTGTTATGATTCAGTATGTATTGGTGGCGAGTTAGGCAGTTGTGAAATAACTGAAACTAGTTGTTCTGATAGTTATGATAATGATGCTGACACTTTTGTTGATTCTGAAGATTCAGATTGTCTTGGAGATGGTTATTCTTCTGGTGATGGGGATCAAGGAGCTTGTGAAAGTATTCCTGGGACATATTATGAAGATGTTTGTTATGATCCTAGCGGAGATGAAGACGGTGATGGTGTTAATAATGAATATGATACTTGTGTAACAATTGGTGAAGTTGGAGGAATTTACCCTTCCAACTCAGAAAATTATGGCTGTTATTATGCTGATATTGATGGTGACGGTTCTGTAGATTCTATTGATGTGGAATCAATGGCAGCGTCTTTGGACACAAATTATAATGATGCAGTAACTAGTGAAAGTGGAGAATATGCTGCTGTGGATTTTAATCAAGATGGTGGTCTTAGTTTTGCTGATGTGTTATTGTTTGTAAGATATTATTACATTGCAAACTAAAATTTAAAATGACTTCAAAAAAAACATATCTGGTTAGTATTATTGTATTGGTTATCTTAATTTTATTTTCTTTGTTTGTTGGTGCAAATACACCTACAACAACAATTACTGATTGTGGTGAAATTATTGAAACAGCAGGAGATTATACTATTCAAAGCGGCGGCCTTGATTGTAGTAGTTATACTACCACAGATGCAATAATAATCGCTTCTGATGATGTCACATTAGATTGCGGTGGCGAAGAAATTATTGGTCCTGGTGGTGATAGTACTTCTTATAATGGGATTAGTGTAACAGATGCTAGTAATGTTATAATTAATAATTGCATGATTAGTTCTTTTGAAAATGGATTGTATTTAGACACTGTAACTTTGAGTGAATTTACTTCAAACACTATTGATTTATCTGGATCACATGGAATATACTTGGATAGTTCAACATTAAATATAATCAATTCAAATACAATATCCTTCTCGGAGTATGATGGTATACAAATTTTTTCCAGTTCAGCAAATACTGTTAGTTCAAATGTTGTCTCAGATATTGTAAGGAATGGAATTAAAATTATTTATGGTGGAGAGAACTTTATTGACTCAAATGTCCTTTCAGATAATGGTGGTGAGGGCATTAGTATGACATATAATAGCGATTCTTCTATCACTTCAAATATTGTTTCTGATAGCGGTGGTCTTGGAATTAGTATTTATCAAGTAAATAACACTGTTGTTAACTCTAACGTTATTTCTGGAAGCGTAGGTTATGGATTTTATTTATCTCAATCCACATCTTGTGAATTTAGTAATAATGAAATTTCTAGTAGTGGGACACATGGTATTTATTCTAAATATTCTAATGAAAACACATTCACTTCAAATTCTGTCTCTTCAAGTTCTTCCGATGGAATTTCACTTGACGATTCTAATAATAGTGTGTTCACAGATAATAATGTCTCTAATAGTGTTTCAGAAGGGGTTTATCTTTCAAAATCATATTCCAATTCATTTAATGGTATGAACATCAGTGGAAGTACTAGTCATGGTTTAAGGATAGTAAATTCTGATAGTAATTCTTTCTCCGAAATTACCTTTTCTGAAAATGGTGATTATGTAATTTATAATCAGTATTCTGATGATACTATAATCTCTAACGTTTATGCTTGTGATAATGTTGATTCATCAACAACTATTGAATGTTTAAGTCCTTCTACCGTTAGTGGAACTGGAAATTATTTTTCTTCAATTAGAACTTCTTGTGATAATAGTTGGCCTGTTGAAAATGCAGATTATACTACTTGTGGAACTGAAAATGAAGCCACAATTATTACTGGAGATCTAGATGGTAGTGGAATAATTGATGAAGATGATCTTGCTTTGTTTATTATAGAATTATCTAGTAATTATGGTGGTTCAAGTTCAACTGCTGACATGGATTCTGATGGTGATTTAGACTTTGCAGACATCCTTGAATTTGTAAAGATTTATAATAGTTAAGGTATATATAATAGAAGATAACAGAAGAGAGTAGGTGATGGTGTGAAATGGTAGCTCGAAAGGCAAAAAGTGGAAAAAGATTACAAGGAAAAAAAGTTCTTAAGAAACACAAATCTACTGCTAGGAAATCACGTTCAGCTCCAACACCACTTAGAAGTTCTCGCCATGCCGAAGAGCAAGGCATGAAAATATTTTTGGTTGCTGGAATTTCAATTGCATTAATTGTTATTTTATCACTTATTTTGTTTTATCAAGATGATTCTCTTGCAGGTCAAGCAGTTTCTATTTCAACTTCAACTATATGTGGTGATGGGGAATTATGTTTGGTTTATGAAGGGAGTTCCTTTACTGATCTTGAAGCAGAAGCAGGTGATTCTTTTACAGTAACTGTTGTTGGTTATACAATGAATTCATTGTATTCTACTGATGTTGAAATTTCTTATTCAGAATATTTAGAACTTACATCTGTTTCATCTCCTCTTGAAGATAGTTGGGATTGGGAAAGTTACACTGAGGGAACTAATACAGTAACTTATAGTGCGTTTAGTGTTTCAAGTATTGCTTCTACTCCAGGGGATGATCCCGCGGGCGCTGGTTACTATGAAATAGTTGATCTTACTTTTACAATTGATTCTAGTGTTACCGAATCTGAAAGTCCTTTAAGTATAACTTTTACTGAAGATGTTTCAAGTTATGGTCTTTTCGAATATGATAGTACAAATATGATAAGTACATATAACAGTGCAGATATAACAATTGTTGAAGATGATAGTGGAATTAATGCCCCTGTATTAACTTTGCCAGCTGATGTGACAATTACTGAAGGGGACTATGTTGAAGAATTAGGAACAATATATGCTACAGACGCCGATGGTGATTCATTAACCTTCACTGCAACTGATGTTCCAACAGATGCAACATTCACTGATAATGGTGATGGAACAGCATCTTTCTATTGGGATTCAACTGATGTTTCTGCAAACACTTATGAAATTGTAGTTGTAGTTTCAGATGGAACTAAGGGTACAGATGAAGGTACATGGCTTATAACTGTTGAAGAAGGGAGTTCTAGCGTTTATTTTGATCCAAGTTTAGATGGAGAAGAAATATTTATTATTGAAGGTACAGATTTTACTTTTGATGATCAAACAGACCTATTCGAGTATTCTATTGATGCATTTTCAATTGATCTCATAAGTGATCTTGAAATTACAATTATTGAAGATAGTTATACTAGTATTAGTTCTTCATTCGAGGAAACTGATTACACTTCTGTTTCTGCACCTGCAGAAGCCGATTTAGATATTTCTTGGGTGTTAACAGAAGAAGATATTGGAATACATACATTTACTATTTCAGTTTCAGATGGAATAGATGCAGTTGAAGAAACATTTACTATCACAGTTCAAGAAGGAGTTACTGTAGACAGTGAAGAAGACGCTGATGCTGATGGAGTGGTTGATTCAGAGGACACTGAAGCTGATGAAGACAGCTGTATTGATGGCTTTGATAACGAAGGCGACGGTTTAATTGATTGTTTAGATGATAGTTGTGACACCATTTCTTTTTGTGAGTTTGATGAAGAATTAACTTGTGGAGATACATCAGATAATGATGGTGATGATTTAATTGATTGTGCAGACGATGATTGTGATGGAGATATTGGTTCTTCAGAAGAAACATGCGAATACGCAATTGAACTAACTTGCGATGATGGTCTTGATAACGATGCTGATGGTTATGTGGACACTGATGATTCTGATTGTCAAGTAGATAGTGATGGTGATGGAACATATGATTTTGAAGACAGTGAAGATGATGCAGATAGCTGTGATGATACTTATGATAATGATGGCAACGGTTTAATTGATTGCGCTGACGATGGTTGTGATGGATTATTAACAACTGGTGGATACTACTGTGCTGCAACAGAAGCAGGTTATTGTGCTGATAGTTTTGATAATGATGGTAACGGTGACTTTGATTGTGCAGATGAATCCTGTGATGGAGAAACTGGCGCTGATGGAGAAGTATGTGAATATGGAACCGAAACAATTTGCGACGATGGTTACGATAATAATGCAGATGGGTTTGTAGACTGTTTGGATCAACTTTGTAATGATGTTTCTTCATGTGAGTATGCCGAAGAACTAACTTGCGATGATGGTCTTGATAATGATGGAGATGATCTTGTAGACACTGATGATTCCGATTGTTCAGAAGATACTGATGCAGATTCTAGTAGTTCTTCAGATCAAATTGCAGTTACAGTTACCTCTGAAAGTGATGGGTCTGAAGTTTCAGTTAGTGCTCTTACATCAAGTGAAGTATATGATGTTGAAATAGTAATCACTGCTGAAGAAGATCTTGCTGCACACTTACTTTTAGCTAAAGTAACTGATGGTGATGGTAATGTTGAAACTCTTATATATCAATCAATGGCTGCCCTTTCTGCAACTTATAGCGAAGAATTAAGCTTTAGTTTTACTGCAGAAACAGACACATATACTATTGATGTGTTTGTGTGGGATGACTGGGCAAGTGCGGGTGGAACGAGTTTAATAGATTCTCTTGAGGTGAGCTCATGAGATTGAAATTAACTAATACTACTGTATTACTTTTTCTTTTTATTCTTTGTAGTGGAATTGTATTTGCAACAACAGTAACTTTAGATTCACTAGACTCTGTTGCTTCAGGCGGATCTGTTGAGATCACTGGAACATGTGATAGCAGCCCTGTACTTTTGCAAATAAGTGATGGAGCTAATACTGTTTGGATTGATGAAATATCAACGGAAAGTGATGATACTTTTTCTGCAACGTTTACTCCTTCAACTGATAATGATTATTCAATTTATGCTTCATGTGATGGAGAAACAACTGATACTTCTGTTTGTGTTGGAGACGATTGCGCGGATAGTTCTTCAAGTAGTAGCAGTTCATCAAGTAGCTCTTCAAGTAGTTCTTCTGGCGGTGGCGGCGGTAGTAGTAGTTGCGATGAAGATTGGAGTTGCGGCGATTGGAGTTATTGTAATAGTGATTTAGAACAAACAAGAACATGTAGTGATTCAAATTCTTGTGGCACTGAAGACGATATGCCTAATGAGACACAATCTTGCGCAGCATGTGAAGAAAGTTGGATTTGTGAAAGTTATAGTGAATGTTCTAGTTCAGACAGTCAAACGCGAACTTGTTATGATGAGCATGATTGTGGAACAGATGACTCTAAGCCAGATGAATCACGTAGTCCTTGTAGTGATGAAGAAGATGAGTATTATAGTCCTTCTGCAGATTCTAGTTCATCTGGTTCTGATAGTGGAGACAGCGATTCTGCTTCAACATCAGAAGAATCTGAAACAGTTTATTTAGAAAGCGATAGTATGAGTGCGAAATTTCTTCGAAGTGCACAAACAATTCTAACTGAATATTGGCTCTTTTTGTTACTTGCAGTTATTGGAGTTGTCTTATTGATAATTTTAATTGTTGTCTTATTGCATTATCACAGAAAACATGCTCCAGCTGAGAACAGCGATGAATTAGATATGTATGTTCAGCAAGAGCGAGATAGTGGTATGTCTATGGCAGAAATTGAGAAAAACCTTGAAGGTTCTGGTTGGAGTAAAAAGGAAGTTGATAGGGTTCTTCAAAAAATGGGCCCAGGCCCATCATAGATTATTTTATTATTTTTCATTGTTTCTTTCTTTTTCCTTAATGATTTTCTTTGAATTTTAACTAAAGTTTTTTAAAGGGCTTATTTCTTTTATTCTTCATAGCGGGGTGGGGCAGCTAGGAGTGCCCGTCGGGCTCATAACCCGAAGGTCGGAAGTTCAAATCTTCCCCCCGCTACTTATTTTTAATTATTCTTTTTTCAATAAATATCTTCTTTATCGTCTCAAATTTTCGCTAATGTTTTCTCGACTGGAAAAAGATTTATATACTTAGTTTGCTTGTCATTTTCTTTGAGGCGAGGTGGATTTTTGTGGTTAAACGTTCTACATCTAAAAAGAAGAAAGATTTTTCAGGAAAGTCATGGATTTTTATTGTTGGTGGCGTAGCATTAGGATTTTTAATTGTTGGATTTTTCATCATGTGCCTTTTAGGGTTATTATTTAGTTCTGGATCAAGTAGCACAAGTTCTGGTTTTGGAAATATTGCACTAATACCTATTGAAGGTGCTATTACTGCAGGAAGTAGTAGTGGATATTTTGGTGATAGTGGGGCCTCTAGTACAAGTATAGTCTCACTTATCGAAACTGCAGAAGAAGATAGTTCAGTTGATGCGATTGTTTTTTGGATTAATTCTCCTGGTGGAAGTGCTGTAGCTTCAGATGAAATTGCAACAGCTGTCTTACTTTCTGAGAAGCCAACAGTTGCTGTTATCAGGGAAGTTGGTGCAAGTGGAGCATATTGGATTGCATCTGCAAGTGATTATGTCGTTGCAAATAGAATGAGTATTACAGGAAGCATTGGAGTAATCTCTTCTTATTTAGAATTTAGTGAGTTTATGGAAGAGTATGGGATAAACTATCAACGTCTTGTTTCTGGAGAAAGCAAAGATATTGGAACACCATTTCGTGCTCTAGCTTCAGATGAAGAAGAATTGTTACAAGCCAAAATAGATTTAATTCATGATTATTTTATTGATGCTGTTTCTGAAAACCGTGGACTTGAAAGGATGACAGTGGCTGAAGCTGCAACAGGAGAATTTTATTTAGGATCTGAAGCATTAGACCTTAACCTTATAGATGAACTTGGTGATCTAACAACTGCTGAAATATATTTAGAGGAAGTAGAGGGAGTTGTTTCAAGTGGTTATGTGGAGTATACTACTGCAAGTTCACTTTTTGATGTTCTTGGAAGTTTGAGTGTTCTTCATGGGTTTGCGATGGGCACTTCACTTGGAAGCGAACTAGCTTCAAGTGGTACAAGTGGCGCAATTGAGGTGCTTGTTTAATGTTAATGAATAAAAAATCCTTACTTTTTGTAGGAGTATTTTTTTCTTTACTTTTTCTTTTTGCAATAGTTAGCATCGGTGCAGAAGATGCAGGAGACATTGATTCTGCGATCTATGATGCATTTGAAAATGAAGATGAAGTTCGAGTGATTGTTGTATTAGAAGAAGATATTAGTTCTGAAGAAATTCTTGAGATGGATATTTCTGAGAGGATTGAGGCCGTTGAAGAATTACAAGAAGAATTTTTTGAAGAATTATCACAAGACGTTGAAGTTTTTGGTGATGAAGTTGATGAAGAAATAGAATTACTTGATGAATCATTAGGTGAATCATTCAAAACAGTATCAGATTCTGTTGAAGGATTAGTTGAATCAGTTGATGATGGTCTTGTTGTTCTCGATGAAGAAGAAACAGAATTACTTGAAGATGTTTTAGATGCCGAAGTTATTGTGCTTCATGAGTTCGAACAAACAAGTGTAGTTACATTGGAAATAGATGACTCTGATGTTCTTGATGAATTAATTGCAACAGGGAAAGTTGCTGAAGTTTTACTCGATGAAAAAGTTTCAATTACTCTTGACTCTAGCGTTCCATTAATTAATGCGAATGATGTTTGGGAATATGATTCCATTGGTGATGGAACTGGTCTTTCAATAACTGGACAAGGAGAAACAGTTTGTGTTATTGATACTGGAATTGATTATACTCATTCTGCACTTGGAGCTTGTAATCCTGTTATGTATTCTGTTGATGGCGTGGAAGAAGAGTTGTCAACAGTAGTTGAATCAGATCACCCTTATGACAATTCAATTGATGTAACTTACATTATTAATATGAGTGGATATGAAAATATTGCTGCACATTTTGATTATATTAGTTTAGAAGCACCAATAGAAGGGGTGTCAGATACTCTTGATAGGGTTTATGTGTACAACGAAAACAATGAAACAATAGCTGTGTATAAAGGGAACCATACAGATATTTGGACGCCTTCAACAAGTGGTTCTGTTTTATATATTCGCTTAGTAACTGACGGATCAGTTACTGATGATGGATTCTTAATAGATTCTGTTGTTAATGGAATAACAAATACTACAATGAATTGGAGTGATTGTTCTAAAGTAATTGGTGGATATGATATTTACAATAATGATGCTGATCCAATAGATGATAATTATCACGGAACTCATGTTGCAGGAATTATAGCATCAGATGATTCAACCTATTCTGGTGTTGCACCTGGCGCAAGTCTTTTAGCATTGAAGGCACTTGATTCTTCAGGTAATGGGTATGTCTCAGACGTTGCAGCTGCAGTTGAGTGGTGTGTTTCAAATTCTGAATCTTATAATGTTTCTATAATCAGTATGAGTTTAGGAGATTCAACACAATATAATAGTGCATGTGATTCATTATCAACTTCTGGAGTTATTATGTCTCCTCTTTTTGCATCAGCAAATGCTAAGAATATTTCTGTTGTTGTCGCAACAGGAAATGAGGGGTATACCTCAGGTATAAATGGTCCTGCTTGTGTTAGTGGAGCAATCCCTGTCGGGTCAACAACAACAAGTGATGTTATGAGTAGCTTTACAAATCGTGGAGCTTTGTTACATTTATTGGCACCAGGATCAAGTATCACTTCAACTTATTTAGGTGGTGGAACTGTGAGCGTTTCTGGAACTTCAATGGCAACACCACATGTCGCTGGAACAATTGCACTTATGAAACAATATGCAAAGGCAGTTTCAGGCTCTTCTCTTTCAAAGGAACAAATTGAATCAAAATTATTTTCTACTGGTGTTACAATTGATGATACTGATAGTAGTGGGAATAATTATTCCAGAATTGATGCACTTGCTGCAATTCAACCATATTTAAATTTTACAACACCTAGTCCAATAAGTGGAGAATTAGATGATGATGGTTCATTTACAATTAACATTAGTTCTGACATTGATTTGTCTGAAATTGTTGTAGAAGTAGATTCTGGTGACGATGTTCTTACTAATTACACTATGACTCATGAAGGATTTATTGAACCATTTTATTATTACAGTTATTCATTTACTAATCTTTCAACAGGTAATTATCTTTTGAATATTTACGGTGCAGATTCTTTGGGTACTTCGAGTGAATCAGAATCTTTAAGTGTTGAAGTTGATCTTGGCGGCACAATTACTATTTCCACTCCATTAAATGATAGTTATTATAATTCTGCATTTACTACTAATGCAATTATTGAATCAGCTGTTAACATTACACAAAGTAACTATACAATTTCAAATGTTAGTGATAATTCTGTACTTCAATTTGAAGAAAATCTTTCAGTTGAACAAAATAGTTTAGTTTGGAATTCACTTGTTGATGTGACAAATTCAACATTTGCAGACGGGAATTATCTCTTTGAAGTTTTTGGAGTTGATGATTCTGAACAAATTATTAGTGATTCTGTTGAGTTCATTGTTGATCTTACAATTCCTGAAATATATGATTTAACTTATGCTAGTTTATTTGATAATTCTTCGGTGTTGTATACAAATGATACAATTTATTTTGAAGTAACTGTTATTGATGAGAATATTAATTCTTCCTCTGTTATCTTAGAAATTAATACTGTCTCTGGCCTTGTTAATTATTCTATGGTTCTAGTTGACTCTGAAAGTACTTTGTTTAATTTTAGTTTTGATGCATTTAATAATTTAAGTGGAGGATCCAATGTTAGTTTTCAAGTGTATGCAAATGATTTAGCTGGAAATGAAGGTACAAACACTATTGATTATCTCACATTAGAGAATTATGAAGTTGATTCTGTAAATATCACCTCTCCAGAAAACAACTCTGTAAATGAGTTAGGTGATCCTGTAACATTTACTGTTGTTGCAAGTGATTTGGATAATGACACATTAAGTTATTATTGGAATTTTAGTGACGAAACAACTAACAGTGCTTCTGATAGCACAACTGAATATACCTTCATTTCTGAAGGGAGTTTTGAAGTAATTGTCACATCAAGTGATTCAAATAGCTCATTAGATGGAAGTGTTGTTGTAGAGGTAAATGATTCTTCTGCACCAAATATCACATCTTTAGATTGGGACAATTATACTATTAACAGCGGTGATACTCAGAATGTCACAGTGTTGTTAGAGGCTTTTGATTATTCTAATTTTTCAGCTATTAATATTTATGACACCACTGGTGAACAAGTGGCAAATGATGATTCGATTTATAACGCTGCAAATTGGAGTTTTGGTAATCATACTGACGCTGGAACTTACGAGTTTACAATAGAACTTATTGATAATTCTTCAAGTTTAAATGTAGTTAATCAGAGTTTTGATTATACAATTATTGTTGATAGTGTTGATGAAGAAACAACCGAAGAAACAACAGAAACTAGCGATTCTGGCGGTGGTGGCGGAGTTGTTTCAACATCAAGCACAGATGATGACTCCGAAGAAGAAAGTAGCGAAGAAACAACAGAAACTAGTGAATCTAGTGAAAGTGATTCTGAAGATACAAGTAGTTCTTCAAGCAGCTCTGGAACTGGAAGCGTAGAAGATGGTGGTTTACTTGCTGCACAAAATGATAATGAAAAACAAGAATCTTTATGGTCTCGTTTCTTTGGTGGTGAAGGTTTAACTGGTGCGGTTGGTGGTATTGGTTTGACTACTGGTAACACTTTCCTTGGATTTTTGTTAATCATTACACTGGCACTTACTGTTCTTTATTTTGTAGTTAAACCAAAGGGAGGGTATTGATTAAAAGAAATTTTCATTTTTCTTTTCTTTTCTTAAAGTTTTATTCTGTTCATATTTTTTTTAATTTATCTCTTATTTTGTTATGTAGAAACATTTATAAAGCATCAATTTTCCAGTTGATGTAAATGAAACGAAGTAGCAGACGATGGAAGAAAAAAGGCCAAATGCGTTGGAAATGGCAACGTAAGAAAATGAAAAAGGCTAAGCGTCGACGAAGATTACAATCTAGTTAATGATACTCATTATTTAGTTATCCTCGATAAAACATCAACAGCTGCGTTGACTTCTCTTTTATATTACAGTTATGGGTGCTAGATTTAGTGCCTGAACACATGGATTTATCCTCGATAAGTTCATGTTGCTTAGTGGGGAAACATTTATAAGTAAGTGATTTCCCAAAAAGCAATCACGTGTGTGTCTAATATGTGAATATTAGATATGAAGGAGGTGATCACTACTATAGTGAAATATTTCTTTAAAGTTACAGCTTTAAGACAATAACGTATTACAGGATTAGAAAAAAAGTTCCCGTTGATCCTGCGGGAGATTGCTGCTATGGGAGTTCGATTAAGCCATGCAAGTCAGAGGGTCCTTCGGGGCCCAGGCGGAATGCTCAGTAACACGTCAATAATCTGCCCTCTGGTCTGGGATAATCACGGGAAACTGTGGGTAACACCGGATAGACAATTGATACTGGAATGTTCTTTTGTTGAAAGTTTACGCCAGAGGATGAGTTGGCGGCTGATTAGGTAGTTGGTAGGGTAAAGGCCTACCAAGCCGAGGATCAGTAGGGGCCGTGAGAGCGGTAGCCCCGAGAAGGGTACTGAGACACTGACCCTAGCCCTACGGGGTGCAGCAGGCGCGAAACCTTTACAATGTACGGAAGTGCGATAAGGGAACTCCCAGTGCTCATGCATAGCATGGGCTTTTGCCAAGTGTAAAAAGCTTGGCGAATAAGTGGTGGGTAAGACGGGTGCCAGCCGCCGCGGTAACACCTGCG
>CAYTOG010000026.1:0-16471 GCA_964439765.1 uncultured Methanosarcinales archaeon | reverse complement strand
AACATTACTCATGATTTTTGATAAAGCATCACTTCGAACAAGAGTTAGTTTTGAAGTTGGTTTAACACAAATGGGTGGCCATGCAATATATTATGATGTTGCAACATCTCCTCTTGGAATAAAAGAAACAATGGCTGATACTGCCAAAACAGTATCAAGATATGTAGATTTGATCATGGCAAGAGTTGGATCTCATGAACAAATAAAAGAATTATCTGAAAATTCTACTGTTCCTGTTATTAATGCAATGACTAATTTTTCACACCCATGTCAAATCCTATCTGACCTGCAAACTATTCGTGAAAAAAAAGGCACATTAAAAGGTTTAAAATTGACATATCTTGGTGATAGCAATAATAATGTAACGCACTCACTGATTTTTGGATGCTCTGTTATGGGAATTGATATCTCTATTGGTTGCCCTAGTGGTGAAGAATATGAACCATTGAAAGAAGTAATTGATAAAGCAAGAGCAATTGCAGCTATACAAGGATCAAAAGTAGAAATAGTTCATGATGCTAAAGAAGCAATTAGTGGTGCTGATGTTGTGTATACTGACTCTTGGATGTCGTATCACATTTCAAAAGATCTTAAAGAACAAAGAATAAACACATTCAAACCTTTTCAAGTAAATTCAGAGTTGATGACTCATGCTAAACAGGATGCTATTTTTATGAACTGTCTTCCTGCAATGAGGGGTATGGAACAAACAGCAGAAGTTGTTGATGGGCCTCAAAGTGTTGTTTTTGATCAAGCAGAAAACAGGTTACATGCGCAAAAAGCTTTGATGTTGAAATTGTTGCAGATTGTTTAAGAATCATGCAAAGAAATTTTGGGTTTTTATTGTTTGTCTAGTGGCATAGCTATGTCATTTAATCAAGAGTTATAAGATCCTAAGAAAATATTTTTCACTGTTAGTTAAAATTTTTATTTTTCTGAATTTTTGAAGAAACGTTTTTTCACTTTCACTTTCTTAGCGGTGATTGGAATTGTAAAATAAAATGTTGTGCCTTTGTTAACTTTGCTTTCAAACCAAATTTTTCCACCTAAACTTTCAATGATATTTTTAGAAATGGATAAACCTATGCCAGGCCCACCATATTTGCGATACATACTTTGTTCTGCTTGGAAGAAAGGATGAAAAATCTTTTTTCTATCTTCTGGTTTTATTCCCATTCCTTGATCAATTATGCTAAATAAAATTGTTTTTCCTTCTTTTTTAATTTCTAATTTTACCTTCCCATTATCTTCACTAAATTTAATTGCATTATTTAATATGTTTTTAAGAGCTAGTGTTACATTTTTTGGGTCTGTCGTAATTGTAGGGAGTTGGTTTATTTTTTTTACTAAGGTAATTTTTTTCTCAGGCATAAATGATTTCATTTCTTTAACCAACTCTTGTATTGGTTTAGTTAAGTTGACTTTAGTTAAATTGAATTTAAATCTATGCGCTTCTAATCGAGAAATATCTAAAAAGTTTGTAATAACATTTTCTAAGTTATTAACATTATTAATAATAATTCCCATCCCTTTTTTTTGTTTTTTGTTTATTTTTCCATAAAACCCTCTGTTTAACATTTGTAATTGGGCCTTTATTGGTGTCATTGGGCTTTTTAATTCATGGGATGTGATAGAAAGTAATCTTGTTTTCGCATCATCCAATTCTTTGTATTTTTCTTCAATTTTGCCTAAAGAAATTACTGTTTTGTTAAATGATTTACCTAATGTTTCATATTCATCTTTGGTTTTAATATTAACTCTTGTAGTATAGTCTCCTTTTTCAAGCTTTTTTGTTGCATCAAATAATTTTTTAATAGGTTTTGTGATAGAATTAATATTAAAGTATGCTCCAATACTAACAACAATAAAGATGAAAATTAGAAATATTGTTATGAGAATATTTGCTATTTTTTGAGATTCTTCAACCTCTTCATTAACAAATTCTGAAAGTTCAGAAATATCAGAGTATATCTCTTGTGAAAGAATCAATAATTGTGAAATAAGAATTTCTTCAAGTTCTTCTGATATCTCCTCCTCTGTTAATTGAGAAAATATCTTTTCAAATGAGTAATGGTTTTCTAAAAGATCATTTAAAATAATCTTCTCTCCTTCAGAATGAGTATGCAAATGGTTGGAATGTTCAAATAATTCACTGATTGAATCATGTCTTGTATTCCATTGTTCAATACTCCTCTCATTTTTATGGATAAGATAATCGTATGTTAAAACATTTAATTCTGAAATAGCTGGAAATATCTCATTGATGATAGTTTCTTCTTTATCTAAAGCTTCAGAGACATTATTAGAACTTAAAAGGATTACGCCCCCCAGTAAAATTAAAAGTGTTATGAATATAGTGTAAAGCAGGTAAACTTTTGTTTTAATTTTCATCTTATGATCTTAATTGCCTCTGGTTTAACTTCTTCTAAAGCATCTATGTAAACATAATCAAGATAGTTTGGTATTTCTTCTGCTTCAACTAAATCATTATCAATTGCCCACCTTGCTTCGGCTTCTATGTTTATTAAAAATGATTGTTCTAAAGAAAGTTCAAAGGTGAATTCATCCCAATGTAATGTGACATCTTCATTTGATAAATTCAATCTATTCGTGGTTATCTCTTGAGCTTCTTCTTTATTATCATTAATGAAGTCATTTGCTTTTTCAATTGCTCTTAAAAAACTTTTTAGAACCTCTGGATTTTCATTTGCAAAATCTTTCATAGTTAAGAAATTAAAAGTTGTTTTATACATTTCTGAACTCTCTAATTGTATATACTTGTCACCTAATAAATTTTTAGCGGTAGTACCGTGCGGTTCCCAGATAACTTGTGCGTCTATCTCTCCGCTATTTAATGCTTCAGGCAACTCAGATGGAGCAAAATCAACTAGTTCTACATCATTAGTAGAAATTGAATTATAAATCAAAAAAATTTCTGTGAAAAATTCTCCTGTTGACCCCATTAATGTTCCTATTTTTTTACCTACTAGGTCATCTGCAGAAGAAATTCCACTATCTTTATTTGCAATTACTTTAATGTCTTCATAAGCATAAGCAAATGTACTAAAAATAAAGAAATCTTCTCTCTCATAGCTATTGAACATAATTGGTGTTGGTGCAGCCGCACTTACATCAATTCCTTCATCTTCACTTAACATTGCGACTAAACTAGCTTTGCCAGAATCAAATTCTTCAATCGTTACGTTTAATCCTTCTCCTTCAAAATATCCTTTATTCTCAGCAACCCATACTGCCGCTGGAAGTAGGCTAGTTTCTACTCCTAATGTTATATTCTCTAGTTCGATTGGTTCTTCTTGCACACAACTACTTAGTAAAATACCAAGTAATGCAATTAAGACTAGTATACGGAGATCCATCTTCACCTTTTTAAAATAAATAATAATGAATAATAAAGAATAATGCTCATTTAAATGTTTTCATCCAGTTCTTTGTTAAGTTTAGATTAAGTGATGATATGAGATAATACGAAAGCTTTTAATGAGAAAAACAATTTCATTTAATTATGAACATTATTGAAAAGTACAATCAAAGCTTATTGGTTAAGACATTGTTCTCAATTCCATTAATGTTTTTACTATATCTTGTAATGTTACAATATAACTACATTGGAATTTTGAGTGCGTCTCTACAAGAACCAATTGCTTTGATGACATTTGTTGATTATTTGATTCCTTTTGTTTCTTGGTTTTTAGCCCCCTACTTGCTTTGGCTATTTTTCCCGATTATAAGTTTATTATTTGTTCTTCATAAAAAAATTACTACTATTGATATGGTATCTATGTACATTACTCACCTATTGCTTTTGCTTTCTTGTTTTGTTCTTTATTTGATCTTTCCAACTTCCGCTGAAAGTGTGATGGTGGATATGAACACACTTAATTCTATGACTCCTGCTGTTGGAACCTTAGTCCATGCTCTTTACAAAGGTGGAGTTCCATACAATGCGTTTCCAAGTTATCATGTAGCATCAGTTGTGTTTATGTCTCTCTTTTCATATTATAATTGGAAAAAGTTCTTTTGGATTAGTTTACCTTTCATTATTGCAACAAGTATTGCAACAGTTTTTGTGAAGTATCACTTCTTTGTTGACATTTTTGGAGGAATAGCTATGGGTGTTATTGCGTATTACGTTTTATATGAAAAAATAACTTTAAAGAATGTGAGAAAACTATTTTTAGATTAATAATAAGATCTTTCAATAAATAGATTCCTCCTCTCTTTTCTCTATAATTACTCTTACTCAGTAGTATTTATATATAGGCCATTATTTTTTAATGTCTCATGAGAGATCCATTTTATGTCAGGACTGGAATTGAAGGATTATTAGATAGATTATACCTTGAAGTAGACCGACAATTACAAATTAAAGGAATTAACATCAATGAAGATAATGGCCCAATAATTGATAATATGTGGTACTTTGTTCATTTTCTTCGAAAATCACCTGATTTTTTTAGACATTTACATGGATCTCAGAATACCAGGTCCATCCCTCGTTTAGCTCACAATATTGTCGCTAGTTATCTCCCAACATCTTCGAGAAAAATTATGCAAGAAGTTAATGAAGGAAGTATGGGATATCATGCATTTAATATTGATAGAACTGTTAAGTCAGTTGATGATATTATTGATTCAATTGATGATGATGTTTTAAGAGTTATAATAAGTGCGTGTTCCAAAGGGCAAGTATATCAGGATGATAACTCTGCTCCAAGAAATCCGGGTAATGTGGGAATTTGTCCACGAAGACATGAGACTAGTTGTGTTTATTCAAAAGGAACTGATTATAACTCTGAGTCTGAAAAACCATGTATAAGACATCCTTGCCGGGTTGGAAGAGTGTTAAATATTACTAATCGTATGGCAAGAGCAGAAACAGAGATTATTTTTCAAAGCTATTCTTTGATGGAAGATGGGAATATGTCGATATTTGATGGAGAAGAAGGTAATTTTTATGTTATTGAACTATGTCCTGCAACATTAAGAAGAATGGAAATGGCTGCAAGAATGTTTCCTAAATTTAAAGGAGTAGTTGTCACGTTTTCAGAAGGAAGCTCTTGTAGAACTTTATATGATAGACCTATTAGATGGGGAGGAGATAGGGATAGAATAATAACAAGATTTGCAGGAGAAGATCCAACACTTTATTTATTAGATAAGTTAAATCTTTCAAGTAATTGAGAATTCATTTAATGTCAAAAATATTTTCTTATGAGGTTTATTCTTGTGGTGGCATTAAATAAGAAACTTTTCCTTTTGCTGTGAAACAATTACCACCAACATTTACAGTAGCTGTAGCTGTGTGATATGTTGTCCCCATTCTTGATGGGTAGCAAGATTCAACCTTAGCAACAAAAGGAATATCTGTTAAAGAAGTAACTGCTCTTCGTGCTTTAATTTGGACTTCTCTTAACCAAAGGTTGTTTGAACCTTCTCTATCAATTCCATCTTTTGTAAACATGTATGCTTGTGCTAATTGACCTAATGTTAATATCACATCAATACTTGAAAGATGAACATCTGGTCTTTCTTCTCCATCATGTGTTGACCAAGCTCCATCGTATTCGAGATCTAACAATGCACTAATTTGCCCTTCGGCGGTGTTAATTTCAATGTCATGAAGATTGTGATTTACTCTTTTGAATCCATCTGAAAACCATCTATCTTGACCTGGACCTAATATCCCATCAATATTTTGGTAATGTACTGTGTCTCCATCTACTCTTGGAATTTCCCTCCCATGTAATACTGAAAGGCCAAGCTCACTAATGACTTTAGCCACACGTTCATCTGGAGATCCTCCAATTATTGTATAAGGAATGTCAGCTCTATCAAACATTTGACGAACAACCCTATCTGCTTCTCTTCTGAAAGGTTCGTCTATTCCTTCTGAATTAGTTCCAGTTAGACCAAATTCAACAGGGAGGTGAATTATTGAATCGTATGCTTCTCTACAATGTCTTGTAGCAACAGCACCTAATTGTTTGACAGCCCAGCGAAATTCGTCAGATGCAAAAGGAGTTCCAGGACCATGGGCTCCATGGCCGAAACGTTGTCTTGCAACACCATAGGCAAATTCAGTAAGAGCAGTCCCATCAGCAACAAATCCTGTTTTTCTGTGGACATTTTCAGAAGAAACCCTATCTATAAACCTTTGAAAACCAACTTGAGCAAATTCTTCTTGGCTCCCACCATTTATATCTCTCCCATCAAATAATCGAGCAAAAATTTCTGGAGCTTCAGGAGGTTGAATTCCAGGTAATCTTGTTAATTCACTAATTGCACTAAGGAGTGTAGATTTTCCAGTTCTATATGAACCAGATATTGCAACTCTTTGACCTTCATTTGGGTTTGACATTTCCGTTTTTGTTTACTATGCCATATATAAATGTTTTGTTATTTGTTACTTTCAGGGAGCAACACTCGAACTTAATTGTAGAAAATTATCTATTTGAACTGTTCCTTCTTCAACATATGAATTTTAGAAGAGATTTCTTTATAACAAGATCTTAAACATATCTTATCATGATCTGGAATCTTGAGAGAAAAACTAACCTTCTTCTTGCTTTTTATGTTGCGGCCCTTATAGCTGCAAATTTTCTTGGCGGCAAATTAATGCCAATCAGTTTTAATGGCAGAGGTCTTACTGTTGCAATAATTATGTTTCCATTTCTATTTTTGATCACAGACATTGTAGGTGAAGTTCATGGGAAGAAAAGGGCCTCAGAGTTTGTTATAATTGGGTTAATGTCTCTTCTAGTTGTATTGTTTTGGCAACTATTTTCTTTAATAGTTCCTGCTGCAACACCAAATGAATGGTATGCAACATTTAACTCAGCTTATAGCACAGTATTTAGTTTATCAGTTACATTCACAATAGCATCAATACTTGCATTCTTTTTTGGACAAAAAGTTGATGTTGCAATTTACCATTTTTTCCGCAAAATTCATCGAGGGAAAGGGGTTTGGTTTCGAAATAATTTATCCACTGTAGTTGGCCAATTTGTTGACACTTCTTTGTGGGTTTTAATTGCGTTTTTCCCAATGCTACTTGATGGAAGTTTTACTCTTCTTTCAATTTATTCAATAATTATAATTCCTTATTGGCTTGCTAAAGTTCTTATTGCGTTTATAGATACTCCTCTAGTGTATCTTGGAGTATGGTGGCTTCGAGGAAAAGAAAGAAAAGAGTAGTTTTTGTTAAATTTATTCTTATCTTTTGTAGAAGATTTTATAACTCTCTTTTTCTTCTTTCTTTTTATGTTCAAACTTGTTGTCTTTGATTGGAATGGCGTTATTTTATCTGATACAAAAGCCTGCTTTGAATCTGATAATTACATAATTTCTCATTATGGTGGGACTCCTGTTGATATGAAAACATATAAAGACACAATTGTAATACCCGCAATTGATTTTTACACCCTTCATGGATGTGATAGGAAGAAACTAGTTTCTAACACCAAAAAATTAGGTGATCTTTTTCGAAATTATTGTAAAAGTCGGTCAGCTAAATGCAGAACGCGAAGTGGTTCTCGTCATCTTCTTAAATTCATCAAAAATAGTTCTATGAAAGCAATTATTCTATCGAATGATACAGTTAAAGATCTTAACTCTCAGTTAAAACGTTTAGGTATGGAGGATTATTTTGAATCTGTTTTAGCAAACACTGAAAATGATACTTCTATGAAAAAACAAGGCAAGGGACAAAAACTTAAAAAATATTTAAGGAAGCAAAATTACAAATCTAGTGAAATAATTATCATCGGTGATAGTCCCGAAGAAGCTGAAATTGCACAAAAACAAGGCCTTAGTTCAGTGTTAATTACTGGAGGATATTATTCCAAGAAACGATTAATTGCAGCAACACCTGATTTTCTTATCTCTAACTTAAAAGAATTTATTCCCATTTTGCAGGAAAAGCGATCGTAAGATTTATAAGTGATGTCGTCCCCGAACAGTAGTATGAAATCTTTCACAAAAGCCGAAATTGATGGAACCAGAGACTATTTTAGAGGCCAAGATTTTGAAGAAGTTCAAGTATCATTAGATGGCTGTGAATTTAGTTATTTTGTTCTTCCACAATCATTAGAGCCAAGATTAGCAGATTTTGCATTTCGGAGTACTGGTGAGAAAGCTGATGGTTATGTTTTAGGTATTTCAGATAGTGTTGATCCTAGGTTTCGTCCGTTTGCAATGGCTCATGAGTATCTTGAATTTGTTGAAATAGGTATTGATACTCCCGGAAGATGTGTTATGGCTTTGGAGAGAGAATTAAGTTTAGTTCCTGATGATATCATGGAAGAATATCTTCCTTTCAGAAGAGATTTTTTTAGTAACTTAATTGAATATTGTTCTGCTCAGCCAGATAAATATTCTCCATCAGATATTAATGAATTTAAAGGATCTCTTGCAAGGCTTGAAGAATTAATTTCTTAGATCATTAAAGTTAATTTAAAACTAATGATTTCTTTATTCCTAATTTTTCATATATTTTATGTGTTTGATATGTCATAACATTGTACTTGCCTTTATTCCAATTTGTATACCAGAAACATTCACCTTGGTTTAAAACATCTCTTGATTTCCTTCTTTTATTTGGACAGTTAGGACAGCGATATTTCAAATGATATTTGGCGTTCAATTTTCTTAAGTTAATTGTTATTTTGTTCATCAGATGTAAAACTGCAATACTCTATTTATTTGTTCTGTTTCTAATCCAATTAGCCAAAATGTCTAATTCTAATTTACAAGTAACATTTATTAACTAAATAATTAACATTTTATTCAAAATGAAACTTAAAAATAAATTTGTAAATACTCTTAATATCTTTCTTGTGTTGGCAGTTTTATTTACTCTTGTTAGTTGTGCTCCAATAGAAACAAGTGTAGCTGAAGAAACAACTCAGATTAATGAAGACATATTAGCTGAAGAAGCGTTGAAATTATTAGAAGAAAATGTTGATAATTCAGACTTTATACTTCTTGATGTAAGAACAGCAGAAGAATTTTCTGAAGAGTATATAGCAGGTGCTATTAATATTGATTATTACTCTGAAACCTTTGTTGATGAGATTGATGAACTCGATAAAGATGACATATATTTAATCTATTGTGGCAGTGGCGTACGTAGTGGATATACACTAGAGATAATGAAAGAACTTGGATTTAAAGAAGCTTATAACATTGAAGGTGGAATAGCTGAATGTAAAGAGCATGGTTTTGAGATTGTAAGTTAAGTAAATGTCTTACTACTTTTTTTTTCTTCTTTTCTAAAAATTTCAAACACCATGTTAAATTTAGACTTTCCCATTCCCATTCCACTTATGCCAGCCTTGATGTTCTTTGTCATAGCTTCCATCAGTTAGTTTTCTTTTTGGAAATAAACTCCCTCCAGATTTGTGTTGACCAAATGCTAATTTTGCAAAGCATTTTGTACATTTTAATTCAAAGAAGTCATTACTGTCAACAGTTCTCACTACAAATTTTAATGCTTCATTGTTACAAAGGCCACAGCAAGGTTCGTCAAAGACTTCTTGAAACTCTGCTAGTTTTTTGAATGTGTCTTTGACACTATCGGTTGTAATCTCTGCTGTTAATCTGTTATTTTTCGTTGTGTATTGGATTTTCATAGCAAAAAAAGAAGAATATTTTGTTTAAATATATTTTTGTAAAGTGACCAGTGGGGTAGTGGCCCAAGAATACTTAAAGTAGCCTTTGTAACAACTATTAATGGTACAAGATTCAACTGAAGCGTTTCTTCCTATTGCAATAGAAGACCCAAGTTTGCGCAATGCAGATACTGTGCAGTTTGATGTAATCTTTGTTACTGGTGACCCTTACTATGATCATCCATTAAGTGGTATTGCTATCCTTTCGCGTTTACTTGAATCAAAAGGATATTCTGTAGCAATTATTGCACAGCCTGAAACAAAAGAAGATTACCTTAAATGTGGAAGGCCAAAATATTTCTTTTGCATAACTTCTGGTTTACTCGATTCAAGTCTTGCTAATTTTACTCCAATGCTTAGAGAACGTGAAAATGTAACAGTGCCAGTACACGCTCCAATTGTGTACACATCAAAAATTAAAGAATATTTCTCTGGTTCAATGACAGTTATTGGTGGTGTTGAAGCCACTATTCGTAGATTTACACATTTTGACTACAAAGAAAATAAACTTCGAAGAGGTATTCTTAATGATAGCAAAGCAGACTTGTTGATTCATGGAAATGCTGAAAGAGCAATTCTAACTCTTCTTGAAATGCTTACTCCATTAATTAAATCAGAAACTTTTGCTTCGTTCAAAAATTTAAAAGAACCTTTGCAACTTTTAACAATAGATGGAGTTTCTTATCGCATTAAAAAACAAGATATTCCAAAAAGTATTAGAGAACTTCCAAGTTATGAATCATGTGTAAGTGATTCTAGCCAATTTAGTTTACTAACGCGTGTTCACTATCTTTTACCAAATTCATCTTTTGTTGAACCTTGTGGATCTGGTTTTATCATGCACAATCGGCCAGCACATTCTCTTTCTGAAGAAGAAATGGACTTATTGTATACATTGCCGTTTACTCGTAAATTGCATCCAAAGTCAAAACAATTTGATTTTCATCAAAAAATGGTTGGGTTCCTTGAAAACTCTGTTGTGATTGGTCGAGGTTGCTGGGGAAGTTGTAATTTTTGTGTTATTCCACTTGTACAAGGTAAAGAAGTTGCTAAAAGAAGTACTAAAAGTATATTGAAAGAGATTGAAAGATTATATTCCAGTGGAGTAACTAAAATTAATGATTTAACTCTTCCTACACTTAACATGTACGGTTCGTATTGTAATTTGTATGATGAAGAACAGCAGATCAAATCTTCTTTAATTGAAAAAAATATTACTGTCTTGAATAAAACAAAATATTGTAATCAAAGATGTGCAGGTTGTCCTAACAGAGTTCTGCGAGATGATTTATATCCTTTACTTGAGGCGATAGAGAAATTACAGCAGAAGTATTCTGGAACTTCACTTGAATTACGCTCCGCTATAAGGCATGATGTAATCTTGGATCAGAAAAAATTATTTCGAAAGATTATGCAATTTGTTACTAGATTAAAAATTGCACCAGAACACATATCCCAAACCGTTTTGGCTTCCATGAACAAAGGAACTCGTGAACAGTTTGAAGAATTTTTAAAAGAGTTTGAGAAAGTTAATTTGGAGCAAGGAACAAGTAAGCGTCTCGTTCCTTATTTTATAGCTGGGCATCCTGGATCCACTATTGCTGACATGGAATTGCTACGCAAATTTTGTTCAGATAATAAAATTTATGTGAATTTGACGCAAGTTTTTACTCCAACTCCAGGAACTGCATCAACTGCTGCTTATTACAGTGGCAAAGATACTTTTACTAAAGAAAAAGTACATGTGGCCCGTGGATTTAGGGAGAAAAAAGATCAAAAGAATATTCTTGTTCAGAATAAAAGTAATGATTTATCTGAAGATGATTCATTGGGTTAGATAATTATTTTTGGTAATGGGTTTCTTTTGTAACGAAAGTTATTTTAGTATCAAGATTATTCTTTTCTATATGGTTGAGAGAGCATGTTTTGGTGCAGGTGGATTCTGGAGTATGCAATTAAAGTTTGATTCTCTAAAAGGCGTTTTAAAGTCAAAAGTTGGCTTTATGGGTGGACAAACAGATGAGCCTACATACAATGATGTTCAACTAGGGAGAACTGGCCATGCTGAAGTTGTGTACCTCGAATTTGATCCAAAAGAAGTAACATATTCTGAATTAGTTGATTTCTTCTTTTCTTTGCATGATCCATCACAAAAAATGAAACAAGGAGTTGCTATCAAAAATCAGCATCGAAGTATTGTTTTTTATTATTCAGAAGCTCAACACGAAATTGCACTCTCTAAATTTATGGAACTTCAGCGTGGAGATAAGTATAAAGATGATTTAGTTACAGAAATTATCCCTAGAATGAAATTTTGGCCAGCTGAACCACACCATCAAAAGTATTTGAATAAGATGGGTTTGGGAAAAAGTAATTAGTATTGTTATTTTTCTAAATCAACATTTAACACTTGTTCTTTAAAGACAGAAATGATTCGTGGAAGTTTGTTTATTCTCTGTAATGTATTATTGTGTTCTTTCTTTAGCTTTTTTACTTCATTTTGCGTTAAGCCTGATGCTGTTTTGTATGATATTTTGTCTGAGAGGAGAGTTCGTTTGTCAAAATGAATATCTTTAACATCAAATAATTCTGGATTCTCAAACACTTTACTTCCATACTGCAAACCAAAAATGCTTGGAGAAATAAGATCAATATGATCTTTGTTTATTTTAAGAAAATTAATTGTGTCTTCAAATTCTTCTAAAGTTTCTGTTGGAAAACCAAAGAGAACATAAGCCATATTTGTAATCCCAAGTTCTTTTGCTTCTTTTAATATCTCTGCAATATCTTTTGTGTTTGTACCTTTTTGAATAAAATCAAGTATTCTTTTATTTCCTGATTCCAATCCCCATGCAACACTTCGAAGACCAGATTCATATGCTTCATTTAGCACAAGTTTAATTAGTTTTATTGGACGCAATTGACACCACCATGTTACATCTAAATCTTTGAGAATGAGAGAAATTTCTTTTATTCTTTTTGCCGTTAAATCATCGTCGACAAAACAGATTTTTTTAATATTATTTCTTTGAATAGTTTCTTTTAAAGATGAAATGTCAAATTCCACATATTTTTTGTTACCATGATGTGTACAAAAAGTACAACGTTTGTATGGGCAAGAATTTGATGTTCTAAGGGGGTAGACAATGTCTTTAGTGAAATATTCTTCTTTTTTAAAGTTAGAGAAATCAGGAATGGCTGTTTTTTGTAACTCTTTTTCTTTTGCACCAATTGATACAAGATATTTAATTAATTCTTTTGCGGAACCTAAACTTAAAATTTCTTTGTTTTTTGAAATGATCTTTGAATAATCAGCTGGTCCACCAATTATTACTTTGATTCCTTTTTTTTGTAATTCTTCAACGATTTTTTCCGTCATAAATATCTGACTGTTATAACTTACACTTATGGCAACAATGTTTGGATTCATATCTATGATTTTATTTACTGTTTCATTAGTTCCTTTTGGAGTTTTTCCTTGAATGGCATCTTTAGAAATTTGTGAGTATACTCTTTTAGCAAATTCTGAAAACTCTTCTAACAATTTGAAATATTCTTCTTTATCTGAGTGTAATCTCTCATAATATTCTTGGAATTCATTGCAGTGGAAATTTGCATTAGCATCGAACGCTTGAATGTCTTCTTCTAAAGCTGCTTGCAGTTCTCCTTTCATCATCGCTAAGGCATAAGAATAAGTTGTTGGAGTGTAAACTGGTGGATTTATTAGGAGAATTTTCATTGTAATACTCTACTACTCATTATAATAAACTTAACTCAATTCTCGTTTAAGAATTTTATGCGCGTTATTGATCTTTTTGAACATTTCATGATCTCCTTCTGGCCGATCGGGGTGATGTTTCATTGCAAGAAGTTTGTATTGCTTGTTGATTATTTCTACATCAAGGCAATCTTCAGCTAAATTAAGAGTTTTCCTTGCATTTTTACGTTGTTCTTTGATATTATTATCTTCAGCAAAACTGCGATTGAATTCATCCATTGTCATATCGCCAGCTTCTACTGCTGCTGCTTGAAGTTCTATGGCTTTTGCAATAACATGTAAATTTTCAATGAAAGAACCTGCTAATTTGTAGCTGAAATAGAGATAATATTCCTCATACCACCATTCAACTGAAGCTTCAACTTTTCTTATGACTAATTTTTGCAAAGGAATTTCAATATCATCTTCATGAACACCCATTTTACGTAAAATTTTTGTGATGCCATTTGCAATGATTTGGGCTCTTCGAAAGCTTCCTAATTTCCTGTTGAATGGCTTAATTTCGTGCCCTTTGACTTTGATAGTTTCTGTCATGTTATTTTACCGTTATTCTGATGAATTTTTCATTCACCCTTTATAATGCTTTGTACCAATTGCTTAAATTTTGAAATAGCAAAGGCTATAAAGGTGCCATGATTTTGAATAGATCATGGTTCGAAGTAAAAAACAACTTGGAGTATTCTTAAGCAAATTAAAGAGCTTTGATAGGCCCAATATCAAACTAGAACAATATGCCACCCCAAGTGAAATTGCAGCTGAATGGATCTGGGAGATGGCCCTCAAAGATGAAGTTGAAGGTAAAGTCCTTGCTGATTTCGCATGCGGTCCTGGAATACTTGGAATGGGCCTTTTGATGCTTGGCGCAAAAAAAGTACATTTTATTGATTGTGATGCAAAAATTATGGAAGTGTGCAAGGAGAATTATCAAAAACTTTTTGATGAGTATGAAGTGGGAGTTGCAGAATTTCATATGTGTGATATTAGTGATTTCAAGTTAGAAGATTCAAATGAAAAAATTGATGTTGTTATTCAAAATCCACCATTTGGAACAAAAGAAAAACACGCAGATAAAAAATTTTTAGAAATGGCATTCAAAACAGCACCTATTGTGTATTCAATGCATAAAGTGACTACTGAAGAATTTGTCAAAGCAATAAGTAAAGATTTTAAATTTACAATAACACATCGATATGGGTATAAGTTTCCTCTTGCAAAGACAATGAAGCATCATAAAAAACGTTTTGAGTATGTGGATGTTGATTTGTGGCGAATGGAGAAGTTAGTATGATCCTTTAATCACATCCATATGATAAGAAAGGAACTAAGGTTAAAGTTGCTTCTCCACTTTCATTTGTAAAACTAGGGGGGGGAGCATTATCAGGATATCCTCTTGTTGTAACTTTTACTTGTCCACCATGTAAAAGATCAGTTAATCTTTTCTCTTGACGGATTGTTCCAACCCTAGGCCTTCCATGACCATTGTCTTCTATCTCTGCTTCAAGATAAACTCCAAATGCATCTTGTGGATATATAATAATTTCATTTGGTAATGTATCTACATTACAATCATTGTTATTCCATTCCAACATTAATCCCAAGTTTATCGGTTGAGGTTTAGGGATTGGTTGTTGTGATTCATAAATATCTATACCTAATCTTGCTCCGCCGTATAATGAAAGTAATGTTCCTGTGACAATTCCTATTGTCTTTAATTTTTTTCTCATAACTGTTCAGAGGTATTGAGCAACATATAAAATATTTGATTAATATTTTTATTTTTAGCAATAAATTTATAAATATAATTGGATTTGGGTAATAAATGAAACTAGATCTGTTTGACAAAAAAATATTGTTTGAACTAGAAAAAGATTCGTCAAAATCAATTTCAGAGATCGCCAAAAAAATTAAGCGCTCAAAAGAGTTTGTTAATTTTCGTATTCATCGATTAGAAAAAGAAGAAATAATTCTTGGTTATAGTTCGATTGTTGACATGTCAAAATTAGGCTATTTTACTTTTAGAATTTATTTAAAATGGCAAAATATGACTGAAGAACAAAAGAAAAAATTCTATGATGCTGTTAAAGTTAAAGAAAATGTTTGGACAACTACTGTTCTTCATGGGAAGTGGGATTTTGCTTTTTTTATGGGAGTAAAATCAACTGAAAGATTCCATCAACTTTGGAATGAAATTCAATTAAATTATAAAGATAAAATTGCCGAGAGTAAAATTGCAATTTATGCTCCCGTTCATAATTTTAACAAAAGATTTTTTATTAATGGAAAGACAGAAGTTATTGAAAGAATTTATGGAAATGGTTCACTTACTGATTTTGATAAATTAGATGAGAAAATAATTCAATCATATGCTAGTAATGTAAGAACACCATTTACGAAGATTGCTAAAAAATTAAAAGTTACTTCCGAAACAGTTAGAAAGAGAATTATTCGTTTAGAAAAGAAAAAAATAATTGTTGGTTATAAAATTAATCCAAATTTACAAAAAATGGGTTATCAAGGTTATAGAGTTGATTTTTTGTTGAATTCTATTAAAAGAAATAAGGAATTATTTGAATATCTTAAGCAACACAAATATTTTTATCAAATTAATAAGTCAATAGGTGGGGCAGATTTTGAAACAGAAATTGTAGTTAAAGATTTAAATAATTTACTGGAAATCCTAGAAGAAGTAGTTAAGAGATTTAGTGATACCATTAAAGGATATGAATATTTTGGATATACTGAGTTTCCGACGTTATCCATTGTACCTGATTAATTGCCCCAAGTCTAAAAAAGTTCTTTAAGAAAGTCTTATATATTATTTTATTATAATATTTTGCTAATGGAATGGAAACCAGAATATAGTGTAAAAGTAAAAGTAATTGATGAACAACACAAAAAAATATTTAATATTTTGAATGAATTAGATAAAGCAATACAGGAAAAACATGTCTATGATGTTATTAGTGAAATCATTTCAAGACTTATAGATTATTCTATTTATCAT
>CAYTOG010000025.1:0-16519 GCA_964439765.1 uncultured Methanosarcinales archaeon | reverse complement strand
ACTATGAAAAGTGCTGCAAGATAAGGATTCTCTAAGAAGGACAATTGTGGCGCCTGTGCCATTAACCATAAAAAAAATTCATCTATCATTGTATATTATGATCACAAAACAAATCTATTTAAAGTTTATTACTCCATTTATACAATTCAGAGCATTATTCTTTGTATTATTAAATTAAATTAATTATGAAAAATTATTTAGATGGGTGTGCATCATTAGCACCAAGAAGATGAGCAGTTGTTGATGCTGCTGTGCCTAATTGTGCAAGCTCCCTCTCAGCACGCTTCTCTTTTGCACGCAACTGGTTAAGTTCAGTTAATTCTGCATTTGTAATTTTTCCTTCAAGAAGACGAAGTGGAACCCGAACTTCTCTTCGAAAAAGAGATAATTCTCGAGTATATCTTTGGCGTGCAGCGCGAAATTCTTTTTGCCACTGGTTTGTAAGCATCTTTTTTCTGCCAGTGCTTGATTTTTCTATTGCAGAAAATTCTTTTTGTGCTTCTGCAACAAAACTGTCTGCATCAGCTTCTGTTGCTTTGACTGCTTTTGCAAGTTTTGATTGAAGAAGGAGTCCAGTATGAATAACTTGAGCGGCAATGTCAGTTCGTGCTTTGAATTTTGCTTCTGCACCAAGTAAACCTCGATGAAATGAACGAAGAGCTTTATCTAACTCTTGTTTATGCATAAGTATATGTCCTCTTGTTTGAAGATACCCCACATGTGTTCTTTCATGTAATCCTTCTCGTTTATGACGCGCCGAAAGAAGTTCTGCTTGGAGTGCAATATTGTCTCTATATGCCTTTTGAAATGTTGCCATTGTCTGTTCAACAACAGATTTTACTTCATTAAAAAAAGAAGTATCAGTCCTATGTGCTAATAATCTTCTCTGAAGTAAAGATAAATTTTCTGACTTTCTTCGCATTTGCCTGGAAAGATCATGAGCCTCAGGAGGATATACTCTTCTTTGAGGATCTAATCTACTTGTACGGGCACTTGCCTGTATATCATAACCAGCTTGTTCCATTTCAGATTTGAGTTTGTGTACTCTTCTTTCCATATCTTCTCTTTCTCCTTGAAGTAATGATGCAGATAAATTAACTTGACAATTTTTCTGTTTAAGAGAATCTAACAAGGATTGTTTTACTGAAACAATTCTCTTTTCTTCTAGCTTAATTTTTTCTGCGAGCTTGTTTACTTCTTTTGGCCTACTAACTTGGCGCCTCTTAACACCAAAATTCTTAATTAAAGTTCTAACTCTAACACACTCTTCTCTACTTCTTTTAATATCAACAAGTGCTTGTTCTAATTCACGAATTCTGCCTTCAGGACGGAAAATTTCTTTTGTATCAGCAGCAATTGCAGCTGCATCTTTTGGAGTCATCTCCGTCGGGATACCCTCTTCAAGAATTGCAAGATTTGAATGGATTGTTCCAACTGATTGAGAAAAAGAACTTACTGCTTTCCAAAATACGTCTCCACTACCCACAACCCTATGGTCTCTTGCTATTTTCAAAATATTTTGTGCTGCAGCAACTTCTTTCATGGTTACTTGGTGTGGGCCAAGTAATCCTGTTGGGGCCTGAACTGGATGTTCCTCAGCAAAAAGCGCAACCAATTTTTCTGCATGCCTCTTAAAAGTTGCACTTTGCATTATAATTCTTTTCTCAACACGAGGATTTGGAAGTTGATTTGCTTGCATAATCGCAATAATAAATTGAACATTTGATTCTAATTCTACAGCTGCAACTTTTACACGCATAATTGCACTTCCCCTTTCATCAATGGAATCGTTTGTAGCACCAATTCCTTTCTCAATTTTTGCAAGAACTGTTGAAACTCCTGCCATCTCTCGTTTAAGGTGAGTAGTATTGCCATGCAACCTCCTCTTAGCAACCACTCTTTCCCTAAGTAATGCTGCAAGAGTTTTTGTCTGTGTAGTGGATGATGCTCCACGGCGCGAAATTTGTCGTATAACTTTAAATTCTGTTTCAAGAGATTCTATCATGGCTTCAGTAAAATTATGGACACTAAGAACAACTTGATTAATCCAATTTTGTAATTCAACCCTCACTTCTTTGGGAAGGTATAAAATAAGATCACTATGATGAAAATATTGCTCAAGAATAATTATGCTCTCCCTAACTAACACAATGAGCTTTGCACAATCTTGGACCACTTCTGTTTCTTCAAAAGCAGTAAGATCTTGTAAACTATGTATTAATGTTAGGTAACCAGACAGTTCCCTTTGTATTTCTCTAAACTCTAAACGAATAAGTTTAATAGATTTATTTTCTAAAGAAATTGCTCGTTTTTCAGTTTCCTCCCTTACTCGACCTTTTTGCAAATCTTGTGTCAATTTTCGAAGAGAACGCAAATTAGATTCACGAGTTCTAGCATATCCTGGCCATTTTCTTGTTGCTACATTGGCCGTTCGTGATAGTCGAAGTTCAACGCTTGCTAAGTGACCATTTGAAACAAGAGTTTGTGTTGACTGCCGAAGTCTTCCAGTTACTTCTTCAAACCAACCACTTGCTCGCACCATGGCCAAAATAATGGTATTCATTTATTTAAAGATTGTTAATATAACAAAGAGAATATAACAAAGAAAAAAGGCCCTACATCAATCAAAAAAAATCTTGAATGCGCTTAAACATGGAATTCTTCAGGGCAGATTTTCTTCGAGTCTGTCTATACAAACCTTTCTCTCGCCTAACACTTCGAATAATTCCATCAATTTCTTTTTCAACAACTTCTTTTTGAGGATATAAATTTTCACGATGTTTGAATACAGGTGTGTGTGTTCGAACTCTCCCATTCTTACAATCAAATTGCAAATCTTTATGCAACATTTCATGATACATCAACAAATCTAGTACATGCTGTGGTGATTCACGAAATATTGAACTAACAGTTATCGAATCACTGTTGAAATTGTAAGATGCGAGCCTGCGCACAGCTTTATTTCCCCAAGATAATTTACACTCTGAAAGATCTCCACCAAAAAATTGTTTATTTACCCTCTCAAAAGATTCTTTTAATGAATCACAATTCGAATCGAGATCGTGATCTTCAGAAACATATGTTGGAATTTGTTTACAAAAATTATTGTATAATTTGATATTATAAGTAGTTCTCTTTCTCTCAAAACCTTTTCGAGCAAGCATCTTAATCAACAAATGTTGAATTAGCCCTATTTGGATTTCATCATCTACTTTCTTCCACTGAAGATTATACTTAAAGCCAAGTTGTTTTCCAGAAAGAGAAATGTTTGCATTAAATGGTCCAAGACGACGGTTGTATTCCTCAAAAACAGAATAAGAAAATTCTTTCTCTGGCCAAAGTCTGGTAAACGCTTCTTGGACAAGTGTCATAAATCTTTTCAAGAAAAAGAATAGATAAAAAACTTTAGTCTAAAATAACATTTATTCAATAGCAAACCGCAAAATAGCAGCATAACCACCTAGATTCTTCAATTGCACTCCTTCACGGGTCTCTACAGAAATAACCCGTACATCGGTGCCACTCTCTTCAGCCTTATCTTCATAAATTTGAATATCTTCTTCTGACACCGAACCTTCAGATAACAATAACACGTCAACTGCACCCATAGAAAGGGCCTTATCAATCATTGCTTTTCCATAAGTCACTCTATGTTCATCTTTAACCAAGCGTTGCAAAAACTTTTGCATAATATTTTTCTCTTGCGCAACTTCTTCAGCGGCAAGCAAATCTTCAGATTTATCAAGCAATTCTTGAAGGCCAAAATCCCCAGTATAAGACAAATCTTTTGTGCCAATAATTTTTTTCTTCAAATCCCCTGTGAGATAATCTCGATTAATAAAATCTTGAATTGTAACTCCAGGACCACCAATAATTATCCCCATTAAGTTATTTCCTAGATGTAAAAATTGTTCTTTCATATATTCTGCAACTTTCTTGTAATGTTCTTTAGCAGCTCCTTCACGAAGACGTGCAAAACGTTGAGCTGATTGCCCTCCTGCTCGAAATTTTCCTGGCACCTCTGAATGTGTTTTTTGTAAGGGTACAATTGTTTTTCCTTGTAATAATGCAATTTGGGCATCACGGCGATCCATTGCAACAAGCCCATATACTCGTTTATCAACAAGCATATTTTCTAAGTGTTCAGTCACAAATACTTTATCACAGCGATATATTCGAATATTAAGAGCTATTGGGGGAACATATGACCAACTATGAAAATCCTGTTTTCCTTCTTTACTTCCCAAATTTCCTGCAAACACAGCTATACCATTATCTGGAGTCTTAGAAAACCCTTTAAGTGTCTGAATCATTTTTTCTAAAGCGTTTTGAACATTTTTTCGTGTAATTGCACTTTTAATATTCGATGCTGTTCCTTGTTCATCAGAGAGATGACTAATAATTTTAGAAATATCATATCCTGCAGGAACATACACAGAAACAAACTCTGTATGCATTGCACGTTGTGATTTAAGTTCACGCACAAGGTTCTTCAACCGCCGGCGTTCCTTCGGCGTAAATGCTTCTACTTCTTTTTTAGACATAAACTTTTATGAGAATTTGCTATTTTATAAGCTTAACCCGGGGCTTTTCAAGAGGACGCCACTTGTGACAATAATTTTTTCACTTTAGCTTGAATATCTTGTGTCTCGAATTTTTTACATGAATCTAAATGAATTGTATGAACTTCTAAACTAATAACCTCATCTGCACAAATATCAAATATTTCACAATCTAAATTCTCCTTAACTTTAGCTGGTGAATATTTTCTTGCTTTCAAACGTTTTTCAAGGGTAGAAAAATTAGAGCAATGCATAACTATGGCCCCACAGATGATTTCTTTTGAAAGATGGTGCGAAACATGTGAATCAAGAATCATGAATTTACCAGGATTAGCTTCCAACTTAATTCGGACTAATTCTTCAACTTTATTCATATCTAAATCATAACAATCTTTAGTAGTATTAAATTCTGAAGATAAAACAGGATCACTTTCAATGAGTTTATGCAGATCAATTCGTAAAAGACCCATCTCTTTTTCTAATAACTTCGCAAGAGTGGATTTCCCCGTGGCAGGAGTTCCGGTAATAATCAAAAGACGTTTTAATTTTGAATTCATAACTTAAGAAAAATTACGCTGTAGCTAAAAAACTTATCCCTTAAAATCCTTCATCTTTCTCTTTTTTACGCCAACGAAACCGATTAAGGAATGGTTTACGCAATTTCCGTTTTTTCGCTTGTGGCCCATCCCCTTCTTTCTTTGAATGAATTGAGTTTGAATGAACTTGTCCAGGGTGCTTCTTTATATCTCGCCTAGCTCGCTTGTGGTGTTTGTACAACATTTTTTCAACAAGGTGTTGATGCATTAAAGAATCTACAACCATTATTCCAATAAACAAAATTGCAGAATACAAAATCAATGTTAAAAATGGTTCTAACAATCCTTCTAAACTTCCACCAAAAATGAACACGCGGCGAACAACTTCTTCAGCGACAACAAAAGGGTTCATCTGAGTTATATCACGAAGACCAGCACTCATTCCTTCAATAGGCAAAATAACTCCAGATAAAAACAAAAACAAAGAACCTGTTGAAATTGATGCTAGAATGCTTGTCTCTTCGCTGCTAAAGAGTGATCCAAGAACCATCCCAATTAAACCAAAAACACTTGAAACAAAAATCAAAGTAATAAAGATAACTAAAAATGCAAAAATATCTCCAGGAACAAAAAGTAGTGAAACAAAAAGTAAAATAAGTGCTTGGAAAGCCACTAAAAGTATTAAACTTAAAAAATTAGCCACAATAAATTTTACTTTATTAATTGGCAAAAGAACATTTCTAACATATGCTGGGCTCTTTTTTTCCATCATAACAAGTGTGTTCCCAAGCATTATCGATAAAAACATTACAACTAAAACCACTAAACTGGGAAATAAATAATTAAATTTGGATTTTTCTGATGAAACTAATTCTATACTGGTTACAAGAGGTGCTGAAATTGTTTCACTATCATCTACTTCAAATGAACTCAAACTAGAAGATAATGAACTTAAAGAACTAACAACTGAACTTAATTCTGTTTGAGCTGATCCAATACTTGTGTCTGCACTAGTTACCCCTGAGCTCGCTGAAATAAGAGACTCTTGTAATTCTGCTATAACAAATTCTATTTCTCCAAAACTATAACTTCCTGTTCCGCCGATATAACTCTCAACAGAATCAGCTGCGGATTGGGCCGTTGTGATAGCATAATCCATATCTTCTTCTTCTTCTGTTGTCAAATTTAAATCATCAACTTGTTGTTGTATCTCTGTTAGTTGCTCTTCAACTTCAAGAATTTTTGTGAGAACATAACTCTCAAACGTGGAGACTAAATGATCTTGTGTATCATATTCATCATCATCAACTGAAATACTCACTTCTCCAAGACTGGAAGCAGCAATATCGGTTGAACTTTGCACACTGTCCAAAACTGTGCGCTGTGAATCTAGATCACTTTGTGCTGCAGAAATTTGAGAGAAAATATTAGCAACAAGTTCTTCAGTTACTTCTTGAGTTTTCAAACTAAATTCATTGCTAAGAACTTCTTGGATAATCCAAACGACATTAATTCGACTCTGATCTAAATGAAATGTGACTGTTTTAGCATCATTACTAGCAACCGAAAAATCAGCTGGCAACTCTATACAAGCATGCATATAATTATTTTCAATATCAGAGAGACATTCCTCTAATTCTGTATATTGAGTAACCAAAAAATCTTGTTCTTCAAGTGATGTTTGCAGAGCTGTAACATCGTCCCCTATTGCTTCAGGTACAAAACCGATTGAAAGGCCATAACCTGCAAAATTGTCATAGGAAAGACCAATTAAAAGAATTAAGAGAAGTGGTGCAAAAATTACTATCAACGCTGATGCTTTTGAACGCACAAGCAAAGTTATATTTTTTTTAACCAGTAATAATAACTCTTTCATATCTTTAACCCACCACTTTTTTTACTCTATGTAATTTTCTTAATATAACTTAATCTAATTTGAATCTTTTCCTATTCTCTCAAAAACACCACGTAATTTTGGGGTTGACATTTCAATATGTATTAATGGTAATTTTTCTTTGGAAGCAATGCTTACCATTCCATTAACTAACGCAGGGAGATTATGAGTTTCAAGAGTTAAATGATCTCCACTATCAATTATTGAATTTACATGCAACTCTTTTGCGTGTGAAAGCAATTGATCGTGATATTCTCCTGTTTGCAAACGAAGAACTCCATGTTTGTGGCCATAACGTCGCTTGATTTCTGCAGTAGGGCCGTATGCGAAAATCTTTTGTTTATGTAAAATTGCAATTTTATGACAAAGTGTTTCCATATTATCTAAATCGTGAGAAGCAACAACTATGGTTACTCCCTGACGATTCACTGCACGAATTAATTGGATTATATCTCTACGCAACAGCGGGTCTAAGTCAACTGTTGGCTCATCAAGAACAAGAATTTTTGGTTTATGGACAAGACTACAACTAATATCAAGTCGTTTTTGCATTCCACCACTAAGAGACTCTGCAAGCTGATTTCGAAATTTATACAGCCCTGTAAACTTCAGAAGACTTTTTGCATTTGCGATTAAAACTTCTTCTTTAATGTTATACATTCGCCCAAAATGTAATAAGTTTTCTTTAACAGTTAATTTTGGATAAAATGAAGTATGTTGAGGTGTGAAACCGATCTTTGCTCGAAGACTAGATAAATGAGAGTGAAGATGATATTTTTTGCCTGTCGCAGGGTTATGAAAATAAACTGATCCTTCTTCTGGTTCTAAAAATCCAACTAGTAAGTGAAGCAGTGTTGATTTCCCACTACCAGAACCACCAATTATTCCACAGATGTCTCCTTCACGAATTGCAAAATTAATACGATCAAGCACTAAATGCGTACCAAATTCTTTAGAAACGCCTTTAAATTCAATTATTTTCACTTAGGCCACCATCCATACTTCCACAGTACATCCTCCATTAAAATTATTCTTTAGAGTTATATAAATGTTTAGCTGACGTCAGGTCTGTAAAGGAACAAACAAAAGGCGCCACTTTATTTCAGACAACTACTCAACAAGTACCCAATACAACAAATAAGGTACAACAAAGCCGATGCTAGCAACTGCTGCAACTGGCCAAGAAGAGAATACTGAACCAATAACTACATCAGAAGAAATGAGATTCAATAACATATGAGCTAAAAAGACCGTTAAAAAACTAAATAACACAATTAATCCAAGTAACAATAAGTGGTGATGTCTCTCAAATTCAGGATTGATATGAATAAAATAAACTATCAATATTCCAAGAACAAAAGCGCTTGCTCCAAAAGTCCCATAGAATAATATCTCCACAAGTATTTCTTTAAATGGTAATACTATTAATGCAACAAGAAAATTTAAGATAAAAACAACAACTGCCACGCTCACAAATAAAATATTGGCAGACTTATGAAGAAATGAAGAACTTCCATGAATTATTTTTTCAACTTCAGAATACTCTGTGCTACTAAACTTATCCTTCAAATGTTTTTTGTGTTGATCTAAAATGCGTTTAACCATTTTCTCTTCAAGAAGAATAATGACAATCACCTATTTAAAACTGCGCATAGAAAACTAGAGTATCACTCTTCATCATCAAGAAGAATTCCAATGATTGCAGCATAAGCGGGCCTTGCAATGAAAACTCCAAGAGTAATTCCAATAATTGTTGTAAATGCAAAACCTTTCAAAAGTCCAGCTCCTGCAAACCACAATGGAATCATTCCAACTGCAGTTGTACAATATGCTCCAAATACAATAAACATAGCTCGTTTAATTCTTTGTTTAATTGAACCTGATGATTCGCTGCCTTTAATTGTTTCATCAGTAATAATTATTAGATGATCAACTCCTGTTCCTGCCGCAATGATTATACCTGCAAATGCTGCAAGATCTAAATTCCACGATACTGCTGCTGCAAAACCCAAAATTAAAAGAATTTCACTAAGCATGATTAATGACATGGGAATAGCGATAACTAATCGCCGATAACGCACGAGGATTACTGTAAAAACAGCAATAATTGCAATTAATGCAACCATCAAGAGGTTTTGCAAAAACTCTTCCCCAAGCAATGCTGAAACAGTATCTAATTTTACAATTTCAAGTTGAACAGGAAGAGATCCAGTAATCATTATAGTTTGAAGACGATTCATTTCATCGAGCGTGTTTTCAATAGCAACAGATTCAGTGCTACCACTTCCAGAACCAGAAATTTGAATTTCTGTTGTTGCTCGCCCTTGTAATGACGCGCCAATTCGCAAACGATCAACTTCCACATCATCTAAATATAACACTAAATCTTCACTAAGATAAGAATCTGACCCCTCATAGCTCACTGTTAAATCTTCGGTTAAATCCGCTTGCCTTTGTGCTGCTTCACTTGTAAGAGCAATTGAGAAAAAGAAACGACAACTGTATCCACCATCACTAAGTTGGCCACAACCATAATTTGGATCGATTCCAGAACAATCTGCGCTCCTACAAACATAAGTAATATCTTTATCTCCGCCATTGAAAACTGTATCATTTCCTATTTTCGCTTCAAACTTTCCTTGTTCTTCAAGCAAAGTGCGCACTTCACTTTCACTAGCACCAGCAATCTCTATTACAATATATTGATCGCCAGCCAAATCTTTAGCTGGAGAAATTGAAATATCAGAAAGTCCATAAACATTCAAACGTTCATAAAGATTTGAAATTGTCAAATCAAGAGTTTCAGAATCAATCTCTTCTACTGGTTGCAGAAGAACCCTTGTACCGCCTGCAAGATCTAATCCTTTCTTTAAATTACTACTAGGTATTTCGCTAACAGTGATCCCAAGATCAATTGCAACTCCGCTAGTAATATCTTCTTCCTTCACAAGTAAAACGTACTCATTTTGATCTGTTGTGATAGTAACAGTATCTCCTGCTTGTACAAAAAGTAAGGCATCATAAAAATCTTCAACAGATAATATTTCTTCCCCATCAATCTCTTGAACTCTCTCTAAACTTAATGGGTGTGTTCCTGAACTAGGGCCAGCCATACCAGCGATTGAAGCTGAGGAATTTGATTCAACTGAATCTATATTCACTCCTGTTGCAAACCAATTACTTGGGCTAGCAGTGAAAATAGAAGTAAGAGCTAACAATACAACAAAGAGTAATAATAAAACTCGCCAGTTTGTGAAAATTTTTTGAATTTTAGACACCATTTTACTTCTTGTGCCCCTTATCTTTTTTCTCAAGATACATTCTTAAAATTCCAACATTTTGTATCCAAGTCATCAATAAATCTACAATTAATCCAATAAATAAGATTAGCATGATTTGTTTAACAGTATCACTTTTAACCAGAAGAATAGTAACAGTGATTACAATCAATGTTGTACTAGTCATTGTAAGACCTGTTTTCATAGCCTCATAAACTTTGGACATAATTGATTTTCCTTTTGCTTTGAGAAGTTTTGTTGTGAGTAAAATATCGGTATCAACAGAATAACCAATCAGCATAAGAAGGGCCGCAATTCCAGCTGTTGATAATTTCTGGCCAGTTAAATTAAAAATAGCAAGTGTACAAATAATATCTGATGCTGCAGCTAATATTACTGCAAGAGATGGTATTGGAGAGCGGAAATAAATAAGCACAACAAAACCCATTAATAAAAATGCTACAATAAGTGCAAGCATTGTTTGCACAAAGAAACTCTCTCCTAAACTTGAACCAGTAATTTCAACAGAGAATTCTTCGGAATTAACACCAGTGAATTCTGCTACACTTTCGATCAACAAATCTAAAGTGTCTCCTTCTTGCAAACTTGATTCAACAACAACTGCCGTTGTTTGTCCAGCTGAGGAGAGTGACCTTGTAGAAATATCTGCTGAGCTATATTCTTCTGATAGGGTTAATTGTAAATCATCAATCTGAGATTGACTTAAATCAACTGCAACAGTAATAGTTGATCCACCTTTCAAACTAACTCCTTTGTTAACAAAATCTCCTGTTTGTGAATATTGAAGACCAATTTGGCCAAGACAGAGAACTAAAAGCAAAAAAGGTAGGATCAAAAGTACTTTGTACTTTTTTTCATAGAATTCCTTGAGTTTATTTATATGCTTCACGTCAAAACCACTTTATATATCTAATTTCTTCTGTTCACAAAAGTCCATATATAAAGATTGTGGCTATGCTGCCATAAATTAAGCTCGTTTCAAACTTTCAAAATTCATTAAAATAAACTCACTTAACTGGCGAAAGCTTTTGCTTGGACGACTATATTTAGAAAAAAAACTATGGGCCGCAAGGGGAACCCCATTATGTTGCGCTTTATGTATTCTACGATTATGTTCAATATTAGCTATAACAGGGACTCCAAGTAATTCTTTCACTTCTTTTTCTGTTAGTTCATGTTTGCCACCATGAGTCATATTAAGCACAACACCAGTAATTACATTGCCTTTTGATTTAGCAAGTTCTATGCTTTTCAAAGCTTCCATTACACTACTTAAAGTTGGAGTTGTCACAATAAGAGACTCATCTGTATGTGTTAATAATGAAGATAATTCTGGGCCCATGCCACTTGGCGCATCAAAAAGAACAAAGTCATGTGTTTTATTCAAATGTTCAACTACTTTACCTATACGTTGAGGGTTTGTACGTTGAAATTCCCTATAAGATGATGATGCAGGGATATAAGAAAAACCACTTTGGTGATTATGAATAATTTCTCTTAAGTGTTTTTCTTTACGTAAGAATTGATTAAGTGTCCCAGTATGAGATACTTTTCCTAGATGGTGTCCTAAGTTTGCAGTTGCCAAATTCGCATCGACAAGAACTACTTTTTTTCCTTGTTGAGAAAGACTATGTCCAAGATTAAGAGTAACACTTGTTTTTCCAACTCCTCCTTTCCCCGACACCACTGCAATAAATCTTGTCATCTTATCGAGTGAGCAACTATAAGAACTTAAACCTTTTGGTGCCAGAAATGCTTCATTTCTAAGCATCTTTTGATTCTGACAGATCTCTAACTTCTAAATCAATATTCTTCTTCTTTCTTAAGACCGAGTAGACTTAAACTATACTGAAAGAATTGGTGCGCATACCATTCCATTGCTTCAAGGTGATCTATATTTATCACAATGGTCCTATCTGGATTTTGATACACCTTACCTACGTGGCGGCGATATTCGTTGATACGAGCAAAATCATTACGTTTTAATAATTCCCGCATAAAGAAATAAAATGAAAGGTATTGTTGGAATTTGACATCTTCTGCATATAGTTCAGAAAGATTTTTTGCACGCAATGCTGGACTTTTAGCAATTTTAGAAATTTTTTCGTTTTCAAGGGCATGAATTAAATATCCTTCAACCATGAAATCATAAAAAGAAACAAGACGCATTAATGCATTATTGAGAACATCTGTAGTACGAGTATACTTCAAACTAACATAGATTATATGTTCAACTCGTTTGAGTTCTTCTCTGCCCTCAAAGATATGTTCTTCCATTCCTATCAATGCACCATTACGAATACAAGTTTAAATCTAGAATCCTTGCCCTAGCTAAACCTACACCAAAAACCACATTTTTTTAGAGCATCCGCCCAAATTTTTCTGCTTCCGCTAAAAAATGGAGTGCAGAAGATTCACTAATCACTCGGACTTTATAATTCTTTTCACAGATTACGTACTCTTTTTTGCGTGTAAAATCAGCTGGACCCTCTTTTTGGGCCTGGAGCAGTTCTTTAAACTCTGATTTTTGCTGGGTTAACAGCGTTAAGCTAAAATTCGAACTTAAAATTTCTTGTAATTTAGCTTCATATTTCAATAATGCCCTGTGTCTTTCAACAAGACCAATTGGCTCTTGTGATAATATTCCTTGTTCTTGCAGCAATAGAAAACAAAAAAATTCATATTCTTCATAAAAATGGAGAAGTATTTTAATCGTTTCAAGAAACAATCTTTGTTCTTGTACAAGAGGATAAGTCCGCTTAAGCAAATATCTAGCATGTTCTAAATGACTTAATATTAATTCTTTTTGTGATTTGATTTTTACTGACAACTGCTTCATTTTAGACAATAAATTTTAGAACTACAAAAATACTTCTACTTATGAATATTTTATTCTTTAGAAGATAAAGTTATAATTGCTTCAGCCAGATCCCCTTTTGTCGTCTCAATAGCCTTGCGGGCTTCATCTATAGTAACACCTGTTTGATTAACAACAATTTCAATATCTTCATCGGATATTTCAGGAGTACTATCTCTTTCCTGTTCAATAGGGGTGCCTACTACTTGATAGGTTTCTTGGCCCATCATATTAACTTTAGAAACTTGAGGATTTTCAAAAATAAGTTCTTTGTCATCAAGAGTGATCACAACTTTACTTGCATTTAAATCATGCTGCTTAATGCCCATTTTTTGCATCATCTTTTGCATTTGTCTAGGGTTCATTCCTGGGATCATAAATTTCAACTCTTTATTTTTATACAAGCCAACCATTTAAAAGAAAATTTAAGGCAATAATCAAAAGTATAACTATAGCACAAAGAATGACTATGGTATGTGGAGACATTTGTAACTTTGTTGAAGATTCTTCAAAGTAGCGAGTTAGTCCTCCTTGTCCAGAAGGCATCTGAATTTTGTTATCCTTTGCCATTATTCTTATGTTTATCCTTTGGTTTATTTAAATACCTTTTGGTGCCAGAAATCCATATGATTTCTAAGCACCTTTCGGGTTCTGACAACTCTGTTGTCAAGAACCTTTTGGTACAGAAAATCTTAATTTTCTAGTTCCTTTTGGTATCAAAAATCTCTGATTTTTCTTGTAAAAATCAACACCCTTTTATACCAAAAATGATTAATTCAAAACTGTGGTGGATTTCAACTTAATTTTGCAGAATTTAATAGAGGCCTTCTTACATATAATAAAATCCCCTTTTGAAAAAGCAGAAATCTGGTGGTATTTATTTCCAATTCTTGCTCTTTGGTTCACATTAGAATTATATTTTGGATTCTACAAAAAAGAAGCAATGGGATGGAACACTGCTCTTGGTAATTCATTCTCTTTAGCATGGGTCAGTATTGAAGGTATGAGAGTATTGTTTGAAAAAACATTAGATTTATTTTGGTTAAGATTTAGCATTCTTTCATTAGCTATTGTTTATTGTATCATGATTATTTATCTTGTATTCACGCACAAAATTAAAGATAAGTATGCCTTTATCGCAGCATCACCACACATAATATATTACCTTTCTGCAGTATCTATTCTTTGGATGCATGGTTCTTTAGTGATAGATTTTTGGGTTTTAATTACACTTGTCATATTATTCTTTATAACAGTTTTATTTTTTATCATAATAAAGAAAATTTTACCTCAAAAAGCAGAATCTGGAAGTGATGATTATCAATATGATAAAGTTGGTTTTGATGGCTCTACTTCTCCAGAAACATCCGAACCAGAACCAGCTAATGCGCAAGATTCAGGATCACCAATGGATTTTATGAATTTTAAATAAATAATAAGAAAAAGAAAAAAGTGTAGCCATGCAATAGGCCGCCTTCTGTTTGATCCAAAATGTTATGGAACTAGTTCCACAACATCGGTGATCTTTTAGGAGCATTCGACTAAGCGTCAAGCGACTTGCACCAGAGTGGATTCACACGTTTCATCGATCCCTAAACCGACGTCAAAAGGTTAACTTGTAACTCTTCACAGAGTACTTCGCTTTATCATTCCATGATTTAGGACGTGTCGTTTCTTTGCCAGAGCCAGGAATCTCTCCCTCTCACCAAACAAAATGTAAGGCAAGACTCATTTACGGTGGGCGGACCTTCCTCAGCGTTAAAAACACCGTCAGCTCCTTCGCAAGGCTACATCAATAACACTAATCCCCATTTTTATAAATCTTCACAATATTACAAACACTAAGATTAAATTTCAGAAATATTGTACATTAAAATTAATAATCCACTACATCAAAATCAACTTTCCTCTTCTTCAAATACTTTTTCATACCTGCCAAATGTCCAGCCCCAACAACAGCTAAAATTAATGGATCTTTTGTTTCAAGTTCTTCTAAATCTTTTTCAGAATCTTCATCTATTTTGCTATGTTTTTTCAAAATATGAATTAATGCACGCGACATGTATATATCCCGCTCTGAGATCAGTGCCTTGTACATCCCAGGATATCTTTTCTTGATGTAACCTGTCATTTGAACAATTGTATCTTGCCCAGGAACACCAGATAAATCAAACGAGGAGATTCCCATCTCTTCAACTCGTTGCCTGCCAACAAATGGTCCACTTATTAAATCCCAGAACATTCTAAGTTTTTCACGCCATGTAAATTGCTGTGAAAATGAACGCAATGTTTTTTGGATTGGCCTATCAATTAATGCTATCTTTGCCTTTGCCTTATGAGCACGAATAAGGGCTTCTTTCATTTCACTACCTGGTTCGACTCCAACTATTTTTCCTAAATGCTGCTGTACAAAACGCCCAAGTATCACAAATATAAAACCAAACAAACCAATTTTTGGAAGCATTTGCCAAGGAATTCCGGATCTTTCTTTTGATTGCAAACTTTGCGCTCGTCCAATATCAAGTTCTACAGCCACAACATCAAAAGAATTATCTTTAATTTCGCGGCGAATAGCTGTAATACTTTTAGAGGAGATATGTGAAGTTCCAAGAAGTCTAATTGGCATAAGTCACACAAAAGAAAAGATGGTTAAGAACCTTTCGGGTTCCAATAACTTGTTATTGAGAATCTTTTGATATTCCCATGATATTATGATTGTGGGAAATCCTAATTTTACCTAGTTTTTCGTGAAAAACGGCCATTCTCCTTTTATTACGTCTATCCCAGTACAGAAAACTATTTAAATATGAAAAGTACTTTTAAACGTCAGAGGTGGACATCTATGCTAAAGATGAAAAATATATCACAAACATACGATTTAAAAGTCTTCACAGATTCAGGAGAATACTTTGGTGACGTTGAAGACAGTATTATGACTGCAAATAAAGTATTTGGATGGAAAATTCGATCAACAAAAAATTCTTTTTTGAGTCGAGTACTTGGAAGTGCAAAAGGAGTAATTGTTCCTCACCAACTTGTGAAAGCTGTTGGAGATATTTTAATTATTTCAAAAACTGCAGTTCCTAGTGGATCCGCAGATAGTGGGGCAGTTGGAGAATAAAACAATGCAAATCAATAGGTTGTATGAAAAGTTCTATCAGGACTTTGTAAATTATCAACTTTCTTGCAAACGCAGCGAGGAACTTATGGGCGTTTTCCCACCAGCTGCATAAATTTTCTTTCTTCTTCTTTATTTCAATTATTTTTTTCTTTACTTCAAGACAACTTAGAATATATTGAACTATTTAATTAAAAAAGAATAAAACTAAAAAATTACTTTCTTCTCTTCTTAACTCTTTTTTTAATATGAG
>CAYTOG010000024.1:0-16573 GCA_964439765.1 uncultured Methanosarcinales archaeon | reverse complement strand
ATTTAGAAACAGCTGTAAAAGCACATGCTGCAACCGTACAATTATCTGGAATAAAAGAAGCTGAAATGAATCCAAAATACATCAGTCTTGAAGGATACTTAATGGAACAAGGATTCAAAAGAGATACAGATATTGAGTTGGGTGACAGAGAGGAATGTCATGAAACAGATAATTATTTCACAAGAGAAAGAGGTGATTATTTAGACATAGTTATAATTGGTTACGGTGATCGTGAACAAGGATTTATTGAAGTACAAACAAGGATATCTTACGGTGAAGATATTGGTGACGTTGCAAAGTTAAGTCAAAAAGTTTTTGCAGAACATTTTAGTGGTATGACTATTTGTCCAGTTATTGATTGGCAGATTAACTTTATGATGAAAGAATACGCTCATTTAGCATTAACTAATTCGTTTTCTCCACAAGAAGCTGCTATTGAACAACATGCGGGATTTACTTGGATGGCTCAAGTGGATGAATAGATGGCAAAAATCAAGTATAAAACCTAATCAATGCTTTTCCTCCTTGCAAACCAAGTTGTTTTGAATCAGTACTACAGAATCTATCATAATCTCCTGCAATTCGGTGCATAACCCAATCGTTAATTTCTGTTTTGTTAAGTGGTCGAGCCACCCACTTTCGATCATCTCTACTTCCAGATTGATCTAAAATAAGTGTACTATAACGCAAGGTATCTACAAAATGCATCAATTCTGCTCGGGGTAAAATGAACGGCAAAGGTCCACAATTATATCCATGTGGTTTGTATTTGTGCATTGTGCGAACAGAAGCAGCTGCAGCAATTGTATTTGCTGTGAAGAACACATCTGTATTCGCAAGTTGTCCTCTACGGGAACGCCGACCTTCACGAAAACGTTGTTCAGTGCCTGAACTGCGAGATAGGCCTCTTGCTTGAATGCCAGTGTCATGCGCTTTGATGTTCCATCCAAAACGCAGTTCATGATCAATGTCTGATCCTCGTAAAATAGGCATATCTTCTAATGCAATATCATGCCAACCAGAAGGATTACCTCGACTTGGAGTATAAACGTGCCAACCAGTTCTGTGCCCATGTGGAACACATATTTTTTCAATGAGATCATACTCTCCCGGAGATAACTGTTCCAAAATCTTTGCAGCACCATACTGCGCAACATAATGTTGTATTCGTCGAAGTTTTCCAGCACTCCGTTTATCTTTTTTTACAGCAAGTTCAGGGGCAAGAACTTTCCATGCAACATAATCTTGATACATGCGCATTTCAGCAGCTTCAATTGCTCGAAGGGGAGATACCACACGTAATCCTTTATCACGAGGACTTTTCCATGCGTATGCAAAACGTGTTTGTTCTGGATTACATTCACCAAGTAAATTAAATGCGGAACGTAAGACTACTTCTGGGGTTAACGATTCAGCTTCTACATGGGAAAAACGAAATCCACCTCCTCGAGAATAATCATTGCCAAAAAGCAATCGCATCACTGCAACATGATCTACACGCATGAGTGTTCTATTATTATAACTCATGGCATGTTGTGTGTTAAAACCACCAATGCGATAATTTTGTGGTAAGACAATTAGTTGATCATCACCACTTTTTTGAATTTCATCAATAGCTGCTCTGCGATCAACTCTAAATTGCCCAGACATCAAATCATCAATACTACTGGCATCATTTGCTCCAAGAATTACTCTTTCTGGTTGCTCTTCAGAGAGCTCAAGAACTTTTTCAAGTGCTTTTCTGCGTCTATCATCGCCTTGTGAAGCTAAAATTCGATGGCTGCTCCATGGGGCAAAATATCCCTTTCGCCCGTCTTCTCGAGTTAAATCAATAATCATACAAAAGCAAAAGGATATTAACTACTTTAATCTCCGGGGTGAGGGAGTTCACCACAATTAACTTTTATAAAAATATAAGGGGGCAATTTAACAGTGAATCTTTATGTTACATAATTTATGGGGCTTGGAACACTATTATTACTATCTTCTGTGTTAGCAGCAGAACCAACATTTAATCAAGAGTATAAACAGAGGGCACATTCATTTTGTGAGGAATATGCAGACCATAAAGGCAATCAAAATGGTGTTGTAAATAGTGATCAACTAGTTCAGTATATTATTCATGGTCAAGAGGAAGTAGTTCAAAGTTCTGAAAGAGAATTTGCTGCGTGGTGTCAAAATGAACATTTCTATTTCCCTGTTGGAGTAGAAGTTGAAGGCGATAATAAGATTGCATTTGTCCCTAGCAAAGCATTACGATTAAAAAAAGTAAGTGGGCAAGAAATAAGAGAAGAAGTTGCAAGTATAACATTATTGTTTCAGATTGGGATGTTTACAGGAAACCCCACAGGATATATTGAAGTAAGTGGAGGTAACCCTGTGAATTTATTTTATGGGAATCCTTCAAGAACAACAGATTCTTTTGGTCTTGTTTACGGCACAGAATAATTCCAAAATTGTTCTTTGAACAGCAAGTTCATTATCGACCCCAAGCTTTAAAACCCCTTAAATATTCTTAAATAGTAAAAATAATGGTCAAATAAGGTCAAAACTCATGGCAATGAAGTACAAGGGATTAACATTAGATGAATTTCAAGAAGATTCGATTCATGGAATTGAAAAGAATCAATCTGTAGTAGTTTCAGCTCCGACAGGGTCAGGAAAAACGCTTACTGCAGATTATATTATTGATAAAAATAAAAATTCAAAAAAAAGAATTATTTACACTGCTCCAATAAAGGCTCTCAGCAACCAGAAGTACAAAGATTTTTCTAAAGAGTATGGGGCAGCAAATGTAGGATTAATGACTGGGGATATTGTGATCAACCCAGGAGCAAAAGTTCTCATCATGACAACAGAAATTTATCGTAACATGGTGTTAACAGGAGATGATTCAGTTAAGGATGTTGCGTATGTTATTTTTGATGAAGTACATTACATTAATGATCCAGAGAGGGGAAGTGTTTGGGAAGAATCAGTAATTTACAGTCCAGAAAATGTGAGGTTTCTTTGTCTTTCAGCAACAATTCCAAATGCAGAAGAATTTGCAGATTGGATTGCAGCGATTAAGGGTCATGAAGTTATAACTGTTAGGAGTGATGTAAGGGTTGTCCCATTAAAACATATGTTCTATGACTTTGAACTTGGAATCACAGATCTTAAGTCGCTTAATAAACATCTTGAAGAAGTGAAAGATATGCCTGGTTATGATTCATTTTTCAAAAGGAGAGCAGGAAACAATCGTAGGGGAAAAGGTGGTGGAAAGAATAAGAAACAAAGAACACCAGATCCAGACCATGTTGCACTGATAAGAGATCTTGGGCCAGAGAGAGTGCCTTGTTTGTTTTTTTCATTTAGTCGTAAAGATTGTCAAAAGAAGGCAAAAGAGCTTGCAAGGAGCAATACTTACAAGCGTGACCCAAAAATAATTACATTTTGTCGAGAACAGATGGCAAGTTGGCCAAAAGAAGTAACTAAGCTACCAACAACAGTTCTCTTAAGAGAAACTCTTGGAAGAGGTATTGGTTTTCATCATGCGGGCCTTTTACCTTTACTAAAAGAGTTGGTAGAAACTTTATTTGCTAAAGGACAAATAAAAGTACTCTACACAACAGAAACTTTCGCAGTTGGAATTAACATGCCAGCAAAAACAGTGTGTTTTAATGACCTTCGAAAATACGATGGAAGAAGCTTTAGACAACTTAATACTAAAGAATACTTTCAAATTGCGGGACGAGCAGGGAGACGAGGAATAGATCCTGAAGGTCTTGTTGTGTCAATGATTTATAGACCACATTTCAAGTATAAAGAGATAAAGAAGTTGACATATAAGGATGTGCTTCCAATCCAAAGTCAGTTCAAACTTTCAGTTAACACGACGATAAATATAATTGATCAGCATACGCCAGAGCAAATAGAACACATCTTGCGGCAGAGTTTTTATAGCTTCCAAAAGTTCGGAAATAAGTGGAACAAAGTTCCAACAGAAAAAGTATTGTTCAGGTACAACAGAATTGTAAAGAAACTTAAGCGCAGTGGTTTTTTAACGAGTGATAATCAGTTAACAGATAAAGGAATCTTTGCAACAAAAATTTTCGTCAACGAAATAGTGATAAGTGAAATCTTTGCAACAGAAATGTTTCGTAAGATGTCAGATTACCAAATTTTACTGACATTGGCTGCACTTTGTTACGAACCAAGAGAACGCACAAGATTCAAGAAACGGTATCTGAATAAGGAATATTCTCAGCTTAGAAGTATTCTTGGAGATAATGTTATAACAAGAAGAGAAAAAAGTTTTGAAGGCCTGCGCGATGCAACAGCATTAGTGTATCCAATATATTCTGGGAAAACATTCTTTGATCTATTAGAAAGTACTAATCTTCTTGAGGGAGATATAATCCGCTTCTTTGGGCAAGTTCTTGATAGGGTGAATCAAATTCGTAAAGCTGGTGGTGACTCTGAACTTGCAGAAAAAATGCATTTTGTTAGTGGCCTAATCAAACATTCTCTAGAAGGAATTTATCTTGTTTAAACAATTGTTTTTATTTTTGTGGAACCTGGGCCAAGAACCAATTGTTGCTTTTTAGTTTCTATGCTTTTTGTGGTTTCTATGCTCATCCTCTCTTTCAAAAATGCAAAATAAGCATTCCCTTTCTCTTGAAGTGCAAGCTTCGCAACAATCAATTGTGGGGTACTTCGTGCAAGTACACCTATCTTCGGATTACGATCAACAACTAATTGTAAATTGTCATCAAGGGAAGATGCTTCAATACCATCAATTCGTGCGTCAGGACAAAGTTCGTGTAGCACTTCTCCTAGGTGCGACACAAGTACAACATCAATTGTTCCTGTGTTTTTGAACCAATCAAGTGTTGCGGCAATAAGTGTTCCAGCGGCCCCAGGTTCAGTAATGGACTCGATTTCATCAAGTAGCACAAGTGATCTGCTTTCTTCAACATTCTCTTGGCCTTCAGGGTTTTGAGCGGAATGGCCAGTTGCAATATCAGCTAAATCTTTGAGTGTTGTTTCAAAAGCTCCACTGCCAACTGTTCCTGATGATTTTGTAAAAAAATGAATGTTTTCATACAATGGAACTTGACAAACTCCTCTAACAAATAGGCCCATTTGTGCTAGCAGTTGCGTTTCACACATCAACTGTAACAAACTGGTTTTACCTCCAGAGTTTGCTCCAGTAAGGATAGTTTGTCCTTGGTCAAGATAATATGTGATTGCTTGTACTTCATCTTCTTTTTTTACTTTGCTAAGGAGAAATTGACTTTGTAAGTTCATACAACTAAATCGTTTGTGATTGGTGATCCTTGGTGCACTGCAATGAGAAAAGAATTGCCCAATTCCGAGGAGAAAGTCAACTCTCTCTAAGAATTGTTCGCATGAGTAAAGTAATCTTTTGTGGGGCAAAAATTCTGTGACGAAATCCTTGGCTCTTTGGAATTTGCCCTCAGCTTTAGCAAGGAGAAGCTCTTGTTCCATTTCAAGGACTTTTTCCTCATCTATTTCAGGCAAAATTGTTTCAAAGTTTAGGTAAGGAAGTAATAATTTAGTTTCTTCAACTTCATTAAATTTGCTTTGAACAGTTTCTACAACTTTGCGAAGAAATAAATGATCTGAAACAGGAGATTTCAAAAGTTTTAACAGCTCAACTCCCGAAATTTGTTGTTTTCCAAGTTCTTCTTCAACAAATTGTTCAGCCTTTTTTCGGAACGCTTCTAAATCTTTGCGAGAAACCAACTGAACGTGGCTTTGTTCCTTCTCAAGAGATTCTAAAACAGATTCAAGTATCTCTCTTTCTATGGGGTCTGCTGCAACATTGTACTCTTCAATTAATGTGAGGGTGGAATCAAGCATCTGTTTTTGGCAAGTAAATTCATTTCTAAGTAATTCAGGAATAACATCATACAATTGGCCACGCCAAGGAATACCAATAACATTGTTAGTCTCTTCAACGTCACAAATAAACTTAGATTCGTCTGTATACACAAAGCGAATAAGATCATATTCTTTGTACTGTTCAAATTCCTCTTTCGCATGCAAACAAACAAGCAACACTTCTTTAGGCAACTTTTCTTTGAGAGTAAGATACAATGATTCTTCATCACACAGAACAACAATCTCTTCTTTCAAAGGGATAGAAGTGATTTTGAGATGAAGTAATTTTTTCATGGAATCAATTTGATTCGTAGAATAATTTGAAGAAAAAGAAACTGCTCGCAGGGTGGCATCTTGTCTACGAGCAATCTCAGGGAGGTGGGAGCAAGGCGAGTAAGAAATCAGATTGCGTTTATTAGAATCAAATACAAATTGTCGGCGGATTAATGAGAGCATATCTTGAAACATTTTTTTAACTTTAGAATTGCGCAAAATGTCTTTAGAATATGAAAAATTGTATTTTCTCTCAAAACAATGTTTGATGATCTCTTGTTCGATTCTTTGATCAAGGCCAAGGGAGAATAATCTTTTGAATCGTAATTCTTTCAACTCGGAAAAAAATAAATTCAACTGATCTTTACCTATTTTGTCTTCTATTGCTGCAATAGTTTTGCTTCCAATTCCAGATAGATTATTGAGGTTAATCATAGAATAAAGAATCGCAAATTGCCTTTATAATCTCTAGCTGCAAGTGACCAGTGGCTAGTGGGTCAACGTCTTCTCCTAACAACTCGCCTTCGTCTTTGAGATGGAACATTTCTTTTATGCCTGTAAACTTTCTTTCTTTGTCTTTTAAAACTTGGATGTACATAAACTCCAACAAGAGTCAAACAAAATGCAGCAAAGAATAATTGTACTAATGTGTTTGTAACAGATAGGACATCAAATAGTATTTGTACAACAAACAAGGTGAATAAATTAATTCCAAGCCATTGTCCCCGAATTTTCCAGTTCCACTTATCTTTGAATAGGACAAAGCGATATGCGCCAGATAGAAATGTAACAAAGAGTGCAAATACAAGAACATTGATGTAATCATTTAGGCCAAGGGGAAGAAGAAAATATCCAATTAAAAAAATAGAAAGGGTGTGTAACAAAAAGCATTGAAGCCGATTAATGCTTATTATGCTTGCAAGACCAGCAAGAAGTATCGCACCGATGAGAATCAGAATCGCAAGGAACAATATTCCATATAGTGAAATTGAGGCAAAAATCATAATGTTTCAAATCCGCCAATACTTATAATTCTTTTTCTCTCAACCAGTTCTGTAGAAAATGTTACGGGGGCCAATTTGCCAAGGCATAAAATTCAAATATCAATTTCGACCTGAGCGGAGCGAAGCTGAGAAGTGGGTCCAAGGCTCGGCCCCGTACGAGCTTTAGCGAGATTTTCTACAGCTTTGTTTTCTTAACACCTAACATTTATAACCCTGTGCCCAAAACAAAAGAACACATGAAAAAAGGCAAAAGTTTCTCACAATTAGGATTCAAGAAAGATATAGTTACAGCACTCAAAAAAATCAAAATTACAACAGCAACAGAAGTGCAAGAAACAATAATCCCAAAGATTCTTTCAAGAGAACATATAGTCTTCACATCACAAACTGGATCAGGTAAAACTCTGTGTTTCTTACTTGGATACTTATCAAAAATCAATCCAAAACAGGGTTTGCAAATGGTGATCATAACACCAACAAGAGAACTTGCGCAGCAAGTAAGTAAAGAAATCAAAAGAGTAACAGATCAACTAGATATAAACGTCGGTGTGCTTTTTGGTGGAAGAGACATCAAAGGTGACTCCAGAACTGTAAAAAAGAAAAATCAAATAATGGTGGCAACACCAGGAAGATTAATCGATCACATAAACAAAAAAACACTTAGGGTTGGAGATGTCAAATATCTTGTTTATGATGAGAGTGATCAAATGTTTGATAATGGTTTCTTAAGCGATTGCGCGTACATCAAACGTAGATGTGCAAAAGATGTGCAAGTAGTTCTTTCTTCAGCAACGATAACAAACAAAGTGGAAGTGTTCATTGAAGAGCGCCTAGTTGACTATGAATTTGTTGAGGTTGGAAATCAAATACCTCAAAATATTACTCAAGAGAAAGTATACTGTGAGATGGGAGATAAACGAAAACTCTTAATCAAGTGTGTGAAAAAACTTCAATCTGAAGGGAAGAAACAAATAATTATTTTCACGAACACCAAAGAAAAATGTTTTCTCATTAATGAAAATCTTGGAAAACACAAGTTGCATGCAACAGAGCTTCATGGTGATTTTAAGTTAAAAGAACGTAATAACCACCTTAATGGTTTCACAAGTGGAAGAGTTCCAATTCTTATAACAACAAATGTAGCAGCACGTGGCTTGCATATTCCAAAAGTTGATGCAATCATTAATTATGATGTCTCCGAGAGACCTGAGTTCTATGTCCATCGGATCGGAAGAACTGGAAGAATCATGTCCTCAGGAAAACCAGGTAAAGGATACGCTATAACATTTATTTGTAAAGAAGACATAGAAAGATTTGAAACAATCGAAGAACTCTATGGCGCAAAAGTTGTAGAAGTGAATCAAGAGTTCAAAAGTAAGTGATTGTTAAAAATATTAAGGGTAATTCTTATAAACAATGACTATTCTGAAGTAGTTATGAAAACAGCAACAGGATTAACAATGTTATTACTTGGTTTGGGCATGCCTTCTATATCTCATGGGATGTATGGGAATGAGGTATCAAGTGGAAGTGAAACAGCAGTATCCAAAGTAGATTCAGTAGAAGAATCCTCAGAAGATGGTCGAAAAGTCACCTTGGGTGGAAACCTGGGTCTTGCAGTATCAGACAGATTCATTGCGTATCCTGGATTTCTTGTAGATGATTCAACATCAATTCAACCTTCAGCTGGGTTAAGTGCAGAACATGATCGTTTAGGGGCAGTTGCATTAGGATACTGGGGTAACTTTGGTAAAAATGGCCACGAACATGATGGTGTGGCATCGTACACAACTCCTTCTTTGTCACTTGGTGTATTAGGAGATGCTAGTGCAACTCTTGGTTGGGCAAGTATAACATCATATGGGGCAACATTAGGGGAAGCAAATGTAACTCTAGCATTAGATAATCCATTAAATCCTTCAGTAATGCTTGCACAAGATTTTTTTGATGGAAGGGAAAGTAATGAAGGTGGACGATATGGTGGAATTGCAATAAGTCCAAGTATGCCTTTAGGAGATAACGCAAGTATTGGCGCAACAGTAACTGGTGTTTTTAATGACAATTATTTCAGTGAGTCAACTGGATTTTCTGGAGTGAGAACAGATCCAGTACCTAAAGCTAAACCACTTTCTGGCCCATCACCCAATGAAGCGAAATGACGTGCATTAATAGAGAACGTTGTTCCAGGAAATGTTTCCCATCCAAGACTAAGGCTAACTTATGATTTTAGTCTACGAGAATAAGAATAACATTTCTTTTCTTTCTTTTTTCTTTCTTTAAAATTAAATTAAAAATAATTCTAAGAAAACTAATAGAATAAAAACAAAAAAAATCAATAAAAACTTTTTTTAATTAAATCACAACAAATAACCCAACAAGAACAAAAACTGCTATCATCAAGGTTGCTACAGTAATTCCTGCTGTTCCAAGGCCAACAAGCAAATCTTTATGTTTTTTTCCAAGTGCAACTCCGGGAAGTACCATTCCAGCTAAGCTCACTAAGAACATACTAACTCCAATTAAAAAGGCAAAGAGTTCATCAAATTCGTAGCCAACCCATTGTCTAAGGTTTTCAATAACATAAATCCCTCCGCCAAGAATCAGAACAAGAGTAATTCCAACTAAACTGCCAGCAAGAATCATCTCAGTGTATTTTTTCTTTTTGCCAATGCCTGAAAATAATCTTTGAAATGCAATTCCAATACCAACTACAAGACCAAGACCAATTAAACCAAGAATAATATTGCGTCCAACATGTAATCGAAAACTACTAGTTGCAAACTCCCCAGAAATTGTAAAAGATTCCTGTGGATCAAGAGCATATGCTTCTTCAGTAACTCCTCTGTAATATTCGATGCTACGTGAAGCAGAATCTAATGTACTACTTGTAACATACTCCATATCTTCTTCAGTAGATTCAGCAGTAACAGTATCCCATTCGAGATAATCAACTTCTCCTTCGACACCATCCATAACAAGACCATTAACAGCATTTACACTAACGCGCACATAGTATGTATCGTAATCAGTTTTGATTGTTGTAAAATCAAAGTTATACAATCCCATATTCTCTTTAGCAAGTGCGGGAACTTTGTAATACAAAAGAATGGTTGCTGTTTCTTGTTCGCCGACTGTGTCTGGAAATTCAACAGTAAGGAGTGTGCTATCACTTAATACTTCAGTTGAAGGATCGATGGTGTAATATCTTGTTTCTGTGCGGTAACCACGCCAGTAATCTTCATCTTCTATTTCTTCTTCAACTTCTTGCAAAGCATTTAGTATAGTTATTCTCTCTGGAACTTCAAGCATTACAAAATCAAGGTTATCATCACCTGCGTTGTGAAAAGTAAGTTTTGCCATAACAACAGCATCACCTTCTTCATCAAAATAGACGGTGTAGTATTGTTCATTACCAAGACTGTCCGCGAGAGCAAAGTTAGATAGACCCATACTAAACACCAAAAACATCACCATAATTCCAAGTATCTTATGTTTCATATTGTATCACCAGTTCATTTTGTGGTTGTGGCGGTGTCAATTAAGGGGAGGTGGGTGGGAAGGATACAAAAAGATGCATCAATCCACGACAAGCATTTTTCTGCAATTGTTCAGAAAAATCAAGGCGCAGTCGTGTACCTCATGTCTGGTCTGACACTGCCACAACAAAATATAATAAGAAAAACCACCTACTTAAACCCCGTTAAGACTTCAATTTCACTCGAAGTTATCCTAAGAATTCTTTCTTTCAATCCACCAAGACCAAGCAAAATATCCTACAACTATTAATGCGCAAAGAATAACAAGGGCAATTGAGATCTCATGAAATCCAATATCAAATGAAGCACCATTTGCGCTAGAGTCAGAGACACTTGCAGCATCTGAACTTTCTTCTTGAATCATTTCAAAATCAAATTCTTCTTCTGATTCAACTGTGTCTTCAGCCATTTCAAGACTAGTGGTGGTCATACCAAAACTTTGATTGAGGATATCAACAACTTTAAAAATTCCTGCAAGACCAAGTGGTATGGCAGCAATTGGTAATATTTTCTTCAATTTTGATTTTAATCCAGCAATACGTTTTGGAGTAATGATAATATACTTGTTTGCTAAACAATAACGATTAATCTCACGCCCCTTTTTACTGTATGTGAAGCCAGACATTTCTATTAAATTTGATTCTTGTAATTTTTGTATGTGGTAATGAACTGTTGAAATGGCCATACTTAATTGTTTAGAAATTTCTGATTCACTAGCGTTTTCAACACTTGCTAAATAATCTAAAATTTTGCGAGAGGTATTACTTGTAATTGTTTCTGCAACAGCCTTTGTCTTAGGATCATTTAAATCTACAAGGAGCATGTTACTTTTTTTAGCCATTAAAAAGTAAAAGAAAATCGTTTTTAAGTAGCTTTCGATAACTTTCAATGAACTAGAAGTTTACGAATCAGAACTTAATGCAGCATCGGTGTATTCACACAAGCAACCACTCCCATCATTAATGGCTTCAGAACTAATTAATACCTTGCCTTTATCTGTTGCAACTTTCCCACATTGATCAGAACAATCATTTTCTCCACAGTCAAACAATAGATTACTACACTCAATAACCTTCGCATCTGTTGTTGAGCACGAAGAAAGTAGTACTAAAGATATCAAAAGTCCAAGTACTAAAAAGACATTAAATAACTTCATAAAAACAATCTTCAACCATCTTATTTTTAATGTTTATGTGTGTGGAACAAGTATATAGCACTTTTCTACCTATAAGCCCACACAAAGCTTATATAAATGAAAGAAACCATTTTGAACCTATGGTGGTTCTTAATTGGCAGGAAATGCAATCAAAATGGCAAAGTGCTTGGCACAAAGCTAATCTTGGGAAAGCATCTCCAAACTCAAATAAAGAAAAATTCTTCATGATTTTTGCCTATCCAGGAATTTCTGGTTTTCTACATGTTGGACATATGCGTGGATTCAGTTATACTGATGCAATTTGCAGACTTGAGAGAATGAGGGGAAAAGAAGTATTGTTTCCAGTTGGAACTCATGCTAGTGGAAATCATGCATTTGCGTTTGCAAGAAAAGTAAAAGATAAAGATGAGAAATGGATTAATTACCTGAAAAAAAATGGTTGCAGTGATGAGCAATTAAAAAAACTAGAAGATCCATATGAAATTATTGATTACTTCAATGACGTTTATATCAATGAGTATTGGAAAAAATTTGGTTTCTTTTGTGATTGGGATAGATTCACAAGTTCAACAAATGAAGATTATAACAAATTCATTCAGTGGCAATTCCAAAAATTGAAAGCTAAAGGAATGCTTATCCAAAAACCATATTATGCTCCATTTTCAGAAAAGTGTGGTCCAGTTGCAATTGATCCAAGTGAAACCGACTTAAGCAAAGGAGGAAATGCTGAGAAACAAGAGTATACATTACTAAAATTCCAACTTGAAGGATCGGACGAATATCTTGTAGCCGCAACTCTAAGACCTGAAACAATTTATGGACAAACAAATTTGTGGATTAATCAAACTGAATCTTATGTTAAAGTGCAAGTACCAAACAAAGACCACAAAGAAGTATGGATTATGAGTAAGGCAGCAGCAGAAAAACTTGCTTATCAAAAAGATGATACAAAAGAACTATCTTCGGTTGATCCAATCACCCTTCTTGGAAAATATGTAATTGCCCCAGGAATTGAAAGAAGAATTCCAATTCTCCCAGCAACATTTGTTAGCGCAGATGTTGGAAGTGGGATTGTAACAAGTGTTCCAAGTGATGCACCATTTGATTATGTTGCTCTGCAAGAGATAAGAAAGAATGAAGGGTTAAGAAGACAACTTGAAGAGTGGGGCATTGGTTTATCTGTAGTGGATAACATTGAAATTATTCCAATAATAAAAACAGATGGTTACAAATTATTTCCAGGAAAAGAAGCAGCAGAGAAACATGGTGTAAAATCTTTAAGTGATAAAGAACCTTTAGAAGCTGCAACAAAAGAAGTATACAAAGCGGGATTTCATAGTGGGATTATGCGAGATAATTGTGGCCCGTATACAAACATGCCTGTTGCAAAAGCAAAAGAACAGGTAAAAGAGGATTTAATTGCAGCAGGAAAAGCAGACGTCCTATATGATCTTAGTGAAGAAGTAATTTGTAGGTTTGGTGGGCGTGTGTTCATCAAAAGAATTGATGATCAATGGTTTATTGATTATAGTAATCAAGAGGTAACGGATCAGACAAAAGAACATGTCAAAGACATGGCAATTTATCCAAATGATTACAAAGAAAACCTTCCAGCAATTTTGGATTGGTTTGGTCCAAGAAGTTGTGCGAGATTAGGATCGTGGATGGGGACAAAACTTCCATTCGATGATAAATGGACAATAGAACCAATTAGTGATTCGACATTGTATCCAGCATATTATATTGTAGCAGGATACATTAAACGAAAAGAGATAGAAACAGAAGATTTAACAGAAGAATTTTTTGATTATGTGTTTTTAGGTAAAGTTTCAGAAAACAAAACACCTATTTGGGATAAAATAAAAGAAGAGTTTGATTATTTCTATCCATTAAACATTAACCTTGGTGGAAAAGAACACAAAACAGTTCACTTCCCAGTTTATTTAATGAATCATGTGGCAATTTTACCAAAGGACAAATGGCCTCGTGGAATTTTTGTGAATTGGTGGGTAACAAGTAAGGGTTCAGATAAAATTTCTAAGAGTAAAGGTGGAGCAGTACCAATTCCGGAAGCTATTGAAAAGTATGGTGTTGATGCTATGCGTTTGTATTATGCTCATATAGGTAGTCCACATGTTGATGTTGCGTGGGATGAAACAGTTGTTCATAATTACAAAAATCAACTTGAAAAAATTGCAAAATTAACAGAAGAGATTTCAGCTATAAAAGAAAATGAGTCAAAACCAATTGATGCATGGTTGGAGTCAGAATTCCATAACACTTTGCACACAATTAACACTGCTCTGGAAAGTTATCATCTAAGAGAACTTGCAACATTGGCGTTTTACAAAATCCCAGATCTTTTTAAGTGGTACATTAGGAGAGGGGGAGCGAACCATGAACTTACAAGTTGGCTGCTTGGGTTGTGGCTAAGACTACTTTGTCCAATAACTCCTCATTTAGCAGAAGAATTAGCTCACAAGTATACTGGTCTTGATGAAGATGAGTTTGTTTCAACAAGTAATTGGCCAATTTCAGATAAACAAAAAATTTCAGATGAAGCAATTGCAACAGAAGAATATGTCAAGCTGGCGCTCGAAGGAATGCGTGCAGTGAAAGTTCTTGCAAAAATAGATAAACCAAAACAATATACTTTGTTTGTTGCAAGAGATTGGTTGTATTCTTTGTTTAACATTGTTAAAGAGAATATGCATGAAACGAGGAATGTTGGGCATATAATCCCTGCAGCTTTAGCAAATGATGAATTAAAGCAACATGCAAAAGAAGTGAGTAAACTAATTGCAAGTGTATGCAAAGATCCAAGTAAGTTACCACAAGTTGTTACAAGTTCTGAAGAGGAGTATGCTGCTCTTAAATCAGCAAAGAAATTCTTAGAAACTGAATCTGGAACAACAGTTATTATTCAAAAGGCTGAACATTCTGAGCATCCAAAAGCTAGTGCTGCAATGCCTGGCCGTGCAGGAATCATTGTAGAGTAAATTACACTGCATGTTTTTCACAAACCTTTAAAAAACACTATTGAATTAATAGTATTCTGCTAGGGATAGCTAGACTGGCGCGCTAGTCCTGCGTTGTTACCGTGAATGGACTTTACACGGAGTCGAAGCTGCTCTAAAGGGTTTGCATTGTAGTAGTGGCCCACGTTGTCTTGTTGACGACTTGTCCTTTGGGATGCAATTGATGTTGAATTAGGTCAGGACCGGAAGGTAGCAGCCTTAAGATGTTTGTTGTATGTTCAAAGGGTCGCAAGTTCGAGAGGCTTTGTGGATCAGTCCAATATTACTTTGTAGATTCGATAGGGTGGCGTGCCCCTAACAGCTTTTTTTATTTTTAATAAATTAATTTTCTTCAACATTTTGATTATAAAACAACATTTCATTAAAAAAAGTTTTATAAACTTCAGTAGACTATATTTTCTAAAAGAGGTGTTTGTGTGAGGATTTCAAAAGAATTGATAGTTATTCTGTTTGTAGTTTCACTTGTTGCAACATTGGTTGTAGCAGAAGGATGGAATAGTGTTAATGTTGAAAGCCCACAACCAGGAAGTTATTCAGGAGATTTATTACTGAATATTACAGGTAATAACCCTGATGGTTTAGCAAATGCAACTAATGTCACAGTCACATTCATAAATGAAAGCGTAGTGTATTATGAAGTTACTTTTTTCCCAGAAAATGACCTTATCAATGATACATTTAATACAACTGTTAACACCTCTTCAGTTTTATTTGATGGGGCGTATAATCTTGAAATAAATGTTTCAAACTCCTCGGGAACTGAACAAATTTATTCTCAGATGTTTGATATTATTATTGATAATAATCCTCCAGAGGTGTACGCTTTTGTTGCACCAACAGAAGGAGCAAATTATTCTGATGACACAGTTGACTTTACTGTCTCAATTACTGATGCAGGAGATGGAATTAACACAACAATATTTAATGTCACAAATGGTTCAGCGATAGTTCAGTATACAACTGTACAAGAGGGAAAAAATTTTGTTACTGTAGTTAACCTTCTTAATTTTAATGAGGGAGTTCAAACATTAGCTGTGGAAGCAAATGATTCCCTTGGACAACTAAACGCAACAGAAAGTATCACCTTTGTTATTGATAGAACTGCACCAACAATAGCTGTTCTCAACGCTTCACTAAGTTCAACATTAGCCGAACCAATAGTATCTTTCGAGTTTAATGACTCATTAGCAACTGAAGCAAACTGTTCATTATACTTTAATGGAAATATTCAAGGTTCGAACACTAGTTCATTAAACAGCTCGACAAAAACAGACCTAGTATCATATACCTTGCCTGCTGGAACGTACACTTCACAGATAAATTGTACAGATCCTTCTGGAAATGTTGGTGCAAGTGCTGAATTTAACTTAACTGTTGAAGCAAGTAGTTCAAGCAGTAGCAGTAGTTCAAGTTCAGGTGGTGGCGGATCAACAGGGTCTTCCGGAGCAGTTTCCAGTACAACTAGTAGTTCCCATAAGGAAGTTTGGGCATCAATCTATGAAGGCGAAACTGCTGAAGTTGAAATTGATAACGAAATCATTGCTATAACTAGTGTTGACTTTGATGTCACAGAAGACATCTATGGTCCTTGGATTAAAGTAGAACTTCAAGAAAGCGAAGATCTTCCAAGTGATGTTGATGAAATAGATGTTACTGTTCAGAGTTATTACTATGTGC
>CAYTOG010000023.1:0-16984 GCA_964439765.1 uncultured Methanosarcinales archaeon | reverse complement strand
TTCTAAGAATGCAATTAACAAACAACATGAAATTTGGAAAAATTAGAATTAAAAAAAAAACCAAAGAAAACAACCTAAATTATTTCTTTGAAATCCCTCTTTTGAAAGATTATCCAATTAATTAATTGAGTATTGATATGAATAAATTAAATCACAATAATAATTACAATAAATAAGTAAGTAATCTAAACTATGTGATGAAATAATAGTTACTTCAAAACAAGGTTCATATTAAATTATAATCAATTAATAAAAAATTCAAATAAATGATACTATTTCCAATACAATCTGATACTTTTCACACAATTTCATAAAAATCACTTAACAAAAAACAATTCTCCACAAGAAATGAAGGGGTGAGTCTGTAAATCAAATTAAATTCCTACAAACAAACAACATAAGGCAACAAAAAAAGTAAACAACAGCTTTTTTCCAAACGCAAATAAATAATAATCTTATTTTTTTGTAATAAAACAATAATAAACAACCATTAATGAACAAAAATTTATAAACAAAAATAGCTTAGCTAATTTAATGGTTCTAGAGTCTCTATTTAATCCGTTTGCCGTAAAACGCAAACCTTGGGAAATGTTTGTTGCAGGATTTATATATTCATTAATCGCGTTATTCTTATCATATATTTCATTTAGAGATTATTCTGGCTTATTATTAGTGTTTTTGATTGTTATGGCCGCAATTCCTTTGGTGTATACTGCAATAAAAAATGAAGAAGAAATTGATATGAAAGTAAAAGGAGAATGGAAAATTCTCAAAGAACATAGTAAAGTAATAATATTTTTATTGTATTTTTTTGTTGGAATAGTAATAGGGCTTTCGGCAGCATATATTTTTCTTCCAGCAACAATGGTTGCTGAAATATTTTCAATTCAAACTCAAGCAATGGCAGAAGTTCAGAGTAATGTGCAAGGAGGGATAACTTTATTTGGTTTATTCCAAAGTATTTTTGTGAATAATTTGAAAGTCCTCTTATTTTGTCTTATATTTTCATTCCTTTTTGGAGCTGGCGCAATTTTTATTTTAACATGGAATGCTTCAGTAGTTGCAGTTGCAATAGGTAATATGATTAAAACAAATTTAGCAACAGTAGCAACAGATATTGGTTCAGTAAGTATTGGCAATTATCTTAGTATTGGAACATTTAGTTTCTTTCGTTTCATGTTTCATGGAATAATTGAAATTACCGCATATTTTGTCGCAGGCCTCGCAGGAAGCATAATTTCTATTGCAGTAATTAAACATAATCTACAAGAAGAATCGGTGTTGTACGATACATTAGACTTAGTTGTATTAAGTATAGGAATTCTTCTTTTTGCAGCAATAGTAGAAGTATACGTAACCCCCGTATTCTTTGGTTGGTAAAATATAATTAGCCTCTAAAATAAGATCACAAAACCTTAACTTTACCAGGCATATTTTGAAATATATCTCCAGATTCCATCATTTTTTGTAACAATTCTTTGGTGTTTGGAATTCCTGATTCCGAAATAACAATTTCAATAGCAACACCTGGGCCACCGTCAAGTTTTTCAATCAATGCCATTAAATCAAGGTAAGGATTTTCTTGTTTAATTGCAGGTTTAAGGGGGCCAGTTTGATTTTTTTCAAGAGAAGGAATGGCAGGAACACTTAATTCAGATTTTTCTTTTTCTGTGATAACTAATTCTTCATTATTTTGACTTGGTTTTGAAGGGGCAGCGACATTATTTTTCAGAGTATTCAATTGTAACAATAATGAACGATATTTCAACCAGCGAGGTGATACTTTTTTAGCAATTTCAACTGCAACATATCTCTCAGAGTTATATTCTCTAAGGCGACCAACAACAAGAATGACATTACCAATTTGTAATACATCAAGGGCCTTTGGAGAATCAAAGAAACGCAAATTAATACTATCTCTACCATCGTCTATTTTTAATACAGTAATAGAGCCAAGATCTTCTCGCATAACAATTGTTCCAACAATGTTCACTCGAATAATTTCTTCTCCAGAATCTAATTGAAGAGCACTCCCAGAGTTTTCTTGTTGAACAAGATATTTTCCCAAATAAAGAGTAGAGATAGTAACATGCTTTGCAACTGCCCTAAGACTTTTTTGTTCTGCCATTTTATTTTGTTCTACAACATATAATAGCGACTAAAAATATTTTTTATTTTTATGTATGCCATTTTAGATATACTTTTTTTATGTTCACAATTTTTGAATGAATCCTCGTTTTGGTTCAAATATATCTCCACTACGACGCAACTTTTCAAGAACTTCTTCAACATCTTCATTACTAAGATTTTTATTTGCAGCTTCTTGAATAATAAGTTCAATTGGAATAATTTTTTCTTTTGTTGCAGCACCAATAGCGTTTATTGCTTCCTTAACAATACTAATTTTACTTCTTTGAGTAGAGGTAATTTTACTACTAATCCTATCAATGTCAATTTTCCCAGTTTCAGCATCTTTTGCTATTTGATTCAAACAATAATCAACAAGTTCAATAGATTTCAAGGCATCTTCTTTAGTTACAGATGTTGATAAACGAAGTTTAGCGCTAGCTTCTGCAAGCCTAACTAAAGCCTCAAGCTGCCTTGCTGTTATTGGAACAGAAGAGACTCCATTTTCATCAGCACCACCACTATTACGCATACGAATATAATATTCTTTGATTTCATCAAGTGCCTCATCACTAAGAATGGGATTCGCAACTCTACGGATGTACAAAAAATATTTTTTCAAAATATCCGATTCTACTTTAGCAATAACAGAATCAGGGCTTTGATGTAATTTAAGAATAAATGAAGCTAGTTTCTCATCTTTTTCTTTGCTAGGCATATCTTTGATTGGAAAAATCAAATCAAACCGGTTAATCAAAGTGGGGGGAAGATTAATTTGGTTAGCAATCAAATCGTATGGATCAAACCGCCCAAATTTAGGGTTAGCAGCAGCAAGAAGAGTTGTTTCACACCGAAGGGTTGCTTGAATATTTGCCTTAGAGACACTAACGGTTTGCTGTTCCATTGCTTCATGAAGTGCACTACGGTCTTCTTTTGTCATTTTATCAAGCTCATCAATAATTGCAAACCCTTTGTTTGCAAGAACTAAAGTTCCAGCTTCTAAACTCCATCCACCTAAAAATTCATCTTTAACAACAGATGCTGTAAGGCCAGCAGCTGAAGCACCTTTACCACTAGTAAAACGAGCCTTTGGCGCAACACTAGTAATTCGTTTTAATAATTGAGATTTCCCAGAACCAGGATCCCCAATTAAAAGAATGTGAATATCTCCTCTTGTCCTAACACCATCTTTACGTTTTTTAACACATCCCCCTGCAAGTTGTAAAACAAGAGATTCTTTAATTTTATCGTGGCCATATATAGATGGTGCGATACTTTTTGCCACATAATGAAGAACATTTTCTTTTCCAGCAATTTTTTTAATTTCTTGAAAATCAGAATCATCAATTTTCATATTTCCAGGATCATCTTCAAAAGGTTCAATATAATTAGCCTCTAAAATAAGATCATATTTTGTTGACCTTCCACCACTCCGCAATTGAATGGGAATTTCTGAGACCCACCCAAAAAGTTTTACTTTTGTCCCAGGACTACTTTTTCTCTCAGTGATAGGTGTTACTAAATCTCCTTTCAAAAAGACATTAATACGTTTTGGTTGAGCACCATCAAGATCATCTGGTGATTCTTCAAGAACAAGACCTTGACCATCAACTAGTTCTTTACTTAACTCTTTAAATTTACCCTTTCTTCCACAACTACACCGTGTAGGCTCCTTGTATTTTTGATCGAGTTGCAAAACAGTAAGAACATTCCCACAGCTTGGACATTCAAATTTTGCAGTAGAAACATGTGGCCGAACATCTGATTTTTGTCGAACAATTCCAACACACCATAAAAATTTACTCAAATGTTTGCTTCGAATTTCGCTTACATTTATACGAAGAGAATCAGGCATTTGTTTCAAACGAACAGAAAACTTATCAATTTTTCGAGGAAGATCAAATTCTTTAATGGCAATTTCAGCAGCCTTAAGAACTTCTTCTGGACGTTCTGTAATCTCTTCTGCAAGTTCAGTATTAAATTTCAATAATTCAGAAAATGCAATGACTAAAGACTCCTTTCCTTTTCGGTTAGCCTCAAGTAATTGTGCATGATAATGTTGCTCAATAAATTCTTTAAAAAGCCTAATCTGTTCACTAACTTCTAATCCACTATCTTTTTGGAACTCTTCTTCAGGTGAATTTGTTTTAGCCATGCGTAAGAAAGATCAGATCAACTCAGTAATAAAAAAGTATGGGAAATAAAAACAATGCATCAGAAAGATAACAACTCTAAACATTAGTTTGAAAGATATAAAAGAAACAAAATAAAGAAAACTTTTTTGAATGTTTTTAGTTCAACAACTTCTCTAAATTTTTAATTAAAAGGTCTGTTGCTTCATGTACTTCTCCTTCTGTTCGTGTTCCAGTACAAACAATTTTTCCATTACTAAACAATAAAAATGTTGCACGTGTTCCACGTAGTTTATGGACAAGGCCAGGAAATTGTTCAGGTTCATATTCTGTGTTTGGAAGTTTTAATCCTAAGAAGTTAAGGTTTAATTTCATACCAATAGATCCTGATGCTACAATATTTTGTACTGTAATTTCTGGAGTTATAGTAACATTAATTTTAAGTTTCTTCAAACTTTTAATAATACTTAAAATGCTTCGATCAACATCAGCAAGTGTCCTCGCACCAGTACAAACTACTTTCCCACTAGAAAAAATAAGTGCAGAAGTTTTTGGATCTTTAATTCGAAGAACCAAGCCAGGGAATTGTTCAGGGTTGTATTCAGTATTAGGCAAAGTTGCCGCCATTTTCTCAAGTGGAATATCTTTCTCAAGTGCTGTTGAAACGACAATATTTACAATTTGAATTTCTTTTTTACCTTTTTTAATTTCCTTTTTTTCTTTTTTCGCAACTTTTGCCATAATCAATTCCCCCACATTAACGTCAATTACCCCCAGACGCCATTTAAAAATGAACTACTTTATTATTTAAATAGTACTTTATAAATACTTCGCTCAATAATCTTCATTTTAGCCCCTCAGTTTCCTATGGAAAAGAACCAATTTTCTACTCTAAATCAAGAAAAAAGCAAAATTATTAGAGTTTGTGTCAACAATTGCTTTATTGCACCAATCATATAAAATAAAGGCCATGTTTTATAAATAATAAACTGCCAAAAGAATGAAACAATGCAATCGGGCCAAACAGAAAATTCAAAGGAGGGAGAATACACACACCTTCTGTGTAGGGTTGCTAGCGAAATATTTCTAAAAGGCAAAAATCAAAATATGTTTATATTAAAATTAGCGCGTAATGCAAGAAAATTAACTGGGCAAACAGAAATTCACCGAAGAAGAGCAAGGTTACTTTTACCTTATTTTGAAGATCACCATTTATTGAAGCGAGTATTTGGTCTGCATTCTTATTCTCCAGCAATTTTTCTAAAAAAAGAAGAGGATGCAGAAATTAATATTTTACAAATCAAAAAAATAGCAACAAAATTACTAAATAACAAAAAAGGAACATTCCATGTACAAACAAAACGGAGCGATAAATCATTTCCATTAACATCAGTTGAACTTAATAGGGTAGTTGGAGAAACAATAGAAGAAAAGAATAAAAATTTAGAATTCAAATTAAAAAAACCAGAACACGTGTTGGGTATTGAAATAACTGATAGAGGAATTTTTCTATATACAAATAAAATCCCTTGTCTTGGTGGGCTTCCTGCAGGAGTTGAAGGGGATGCAGCAATCCAAATAAAAAACAAATCATCTTTGCTAGCAGCACTTTTGATGATTAAACGAGGAGTTACAATAGCCATAATAACAGAAGAACAAAAAATAAAAAAGAAACAAAATGAAGAAGTAATTTCATCATTGCAAGAGTTCAGCCCAAAAAAATTAAGGCGTTTTTGTTCTGTAAGAAGTTACAAAGAATGGTGTGGCAGAAGACCTTGTGTAATTGTAACGAATAACACAATAAAAACAATGAATAACTTAGTGCAAGAAAAAGATGAAATAAAGGACATGTTATTCTTACACCCACTAATCTCTTATTCTAAGGAACAAATAGGTAGCGAGTTAAAAATGTATAAAGAAGCAACAATGAAAAACAATTAACCAAAACAATTCACAACAAAAATTAATTGCCAATATACCTATCATACAATGAAATGGCTTCTTCTTTTGTCTTACAACGAATTAATGCTCTTCCGTCAGAAAAAACAATCATCTTACCAAAGCGCAAACTCAATTCATCGAGTTTAACATCATCAAATTCTTTTTCCAAAGTTAAAGAAAGAGCCTTTAAATTTACAGAATTCCGTTTACAAACTTGAAATTGTCCAGAAGAACAAAAGCGAACAACTTCTTTTTGTTGGGAAGAATCAAGAGAAAGAAACTTCTCATTACAAGTATCACAACTCTTATTTGGTGCAGCAACAAATTTGCGAATATCTATAGAAGAAAGATCAAATGAAATTAATGTATTCAAAAAAGAAGAGACATCTGCGCCAATAAGAAAGCGCAAAGCCAAATTACTTTGTAAACTAGCAATAGTATGGGTAGTCATTGCAAAAACTCCAGATTCAGAGCAAGTATCTCCTTGAGCATGATCGGGAAACCGACAACGTAAACAAGAAGATTCTGGAGTGATTAATTGTAACATTCCATTTGAAATAATGGCTGAAGAAAAAATCCAAGGAACACGATATTTTCGAGCAAAATCATTAATCAAAAAACGAGTAGACATGTTATCTGTGCAATCAAGGATTAAATCCGCCCCACCAGTACTAATGCATTCCATTATTGAGGGAGAATCTAAGTGCACAGCATGAATGTTTATCACAGTTGAACTATTAATGCGCAACAATTTGTCTCTCGCAGCAAGTACTTTACTTCTGCCAACATCCTTTTCACAGTACAATCCTTGCCTTTGCAAATTAGAAAGTTCCACAACATCTCTATCAATCAAGGTCAATTGACCAACACCACTTCGAACTAAAAGTTCAGAAGCTACAGTTCCAAGAGCACCAAGACCAACAATGACAACATGACTTTTTTGCAATTTTTCTTGGCCAATTGAACCAACCAACGGAATTTGTCGAAGATAACGATCAGTTTCCATTGTTATTTGCCTCCAACAAAATAGTTTTCAGTTTACAGGAATTACATTCAAGTCCATTTGAAGGTTCAAAACAAGTTTGACACTTAATTGGTTCATATGAATCATCAACTTTTGACAATTCTCTTGACTTCAAAAGAGGCAACAAATCCAAAAATGATTTTATAATTCCATGTTTGGTCCCGGGATATTTTTCTTCTAGTGTGTTCAAAACATCACGTATTTCTGCACGATAACTTTGTACTACATTTGGGCACTCAGTGTATTCTACTTTCCATTTTTTAAGAAATGTGTACAATCTAGTTTCTTTCTCGCTACACAAGTAAAGGGGTTTAATTCTGCGAATAAATCCTTCGTGCGCAGAGACGCCACTCATTGGCCCAAGTTTAGCTGCAAGAGAGGTATTAGCTTTACACATGTTCATCATAACAGCTTGTGATTCATCATCAAGGTTATGTCCAGTAACAAGTTTTGTCGCACCTATTTTTTTTGCATATTTGTTTAGAAGATACCGTCTCCAAACTCCACACACGTTACATGGTTTTTTCCCTGTTTTTGCATTAATTTTAGGATAAGCTGAATCAAGAGTTTCTCCAAACTCTTTCTCAAAAGAAGCAATAGTTAGATCAACAGTATTCTCTGAACAAAATCTCTGTAAATCTGCAAGAGTTTTCTCTCTATAATCAGCAATTCCTTCATCGATAATAAGTGCCTGCAGAGTAGCAGAGTCAAGATTGTTTTTCTCTAAATATTTTTTAACTAAATACAAAACAGTTAACGAATCTTTGCCACCTGATGCCGCAACACAAATAGTATCATTCCGATCAATCAAACGAAATTTTTGAATGGTCCTAAACACTTTGTGTTCAAAGTAAGATATAAAATGCGCACTACAAAGAGTTCCATGTTGAAGTTCAATAACTGCTGGTTGTTCACATTTGGTGCACGTTGGCATATTTTATCCTCCACTAATAACACTCAAAAGCACGATGATATCTCCATCAAAAAGTGTTTCAGTGGGGAGTAGAATAGTAGAATCTCTTGCAACAAGCACAGTTTCTTTGTTGATGGAAAGCTTTTTTAACAATTCTTCAACAGTTTTTGCATTAGTTTCAATAGTGGCAGTTGTAGCTGCCTTTTCATTCTCTACAGTTATTTTCATATTCTCTATCCCTTGGCTTTTCCACTAATTGGCGAAGTAGGTTGATGAACTATTAATTCGGCATCAGTTTTTTAAACATTATCCTTATTTTTAGGTGTAACAATGAAAAATACAAGCCATTCATCTGAAAAAATAGTTTTAGTGAAAGATGAGAAGAAACTTCGCCACTTATTAGAGAAGGGGAAACCACAAGTAATTCTTGGAGCAGAAAAAATTCATTACAAGGACTCATTGCATTATTTGAGATCAGGTTTGGATCAAATTACTTGTAAAATAGCAAAAAAGAAAGACAAAACAATTGGATTTTCATTTGAAACACTTCGCAAAACAAAAAATCCTAAAAAACAAGCTTCTCTTCTGACCAGAATGCAGCAAAATATGCGTTTGTGTAAAAAGTATGGCGTTAACACAAAAATTTTTCATATAAATAAGAATGCACATGATTCTTTTGAAAGAATTCTCAAAAAACAATCATAGATCACGGAACACTTTAAATATCGAAAGTTCTTTATTCAAGGCGTGATGGATAAAATGAGGCGCGAAGGAGTTTCTGTGTTGGAGAAAATAAATCCCCAAGTTGATAAACCTAGTAACTTAAAAGAGAACAAGGGAATTGAGGATCACACAAAACAAGCAGTTATTCTTTCAGCACTTGCAGTTATTGCCATTGTTGGCCTTCTTGGATTATTTATGAGTGGAAATTTAACTGGAGCATCTATTGGAACATTAGCACAAGGAATAGCAGCAGACGCAACAGTGACTGATACAAGCTCAGTAACCGGTTCTAATGATGGAAGTACAAACGGAGAAGAGACAACAACAACAGAATCAACAACTTCTGTTTCATCAGGTTCTGGGACTACAAGTGGTGGCAGCAACAATAGGGCAGAAGACCCAATTAGTTTTGAATTAAGTTCTAGTATTGTCCCTGATTTAGATACAACCACTTCACTTCCTAAAATAACTCTTACCTCTGTAAGTTTAGGTTCAAGTGTGAGAGTTAATGGTGATTTATTAGAAGCAAACACCGAAGTAACTGTGGAGTTAAGTGATTTTGTTGGACAATTTTCATTGAATGCACACACAGTATCTCTTGATGGATCAATTTCACAAATTTATTTGAATGGTGTTTCTATATTAACTGAAACAGAAATAGATCTTGAAATTGATGCGCTAGCTTATGGACATTTAGAAACAGATGACATCACATTTTCATATCTATATCTTGGCCCAGGAACTGGGGACTTAGAAGTGGAAGATCGTCTAAGATATTCTTTAGATGGTGACACTTTAGATTTGTATGATTTTGTTGGGTCCATGAGTGTGACCCCAAGTGACAATGAACCACTAACTTTGATAGGCACAGCAGAATCTATTGAAAGTTCTAGTAGTATTTTAGAGTTAGATGTCGAATAATTTCCTCGACAATAACAAAGAAGTTTCTCGGAAAATGCCATTAGAGTATAGATATGTTTTTAAGAATTGTTTTGTCTTATCAGGGCAATATGGCACCACAATCCCAAGAAGGACAAATTCCAGATGATCACGAACAATTTTTTCAAGCATACTTAGGCCCACTTGCTGCTGTTTTTGGGGGAAATTTTGGTTTTGGAGAGGCAGAGTATACTCTTGATGATTTGTATCATGGTCAAGAATTACAGATTGGAAGGAAAAATGTTCTTGCAGAAGATATCGCTCGCCTTTTATTAGAAGAGAAAAGGAGAGGGCCATCCCCTGAACTAACAAGAAAAATTGAAGCTGCAAGAGGAGTAGAATTAATGAGTGGCTCAGAACTTCCATTTGGCTTGGCAGCAGTAGTAATAGAAGATGATGATGATTTAAGAGAAAGATATGTTGGGATACTAACAGATGAATTAACACAAACAACACTGTCTGAAGCATCAGCAACATATTCTGAAGGGAGGTTATTTGGAGTAAGAGAACCATTGGTATTAGGATTTAGTGGGCTTTATGGTGCATTAGAATATTTCCAAGATAATGATCTTTCTGATGTGGCTGTCGCATTAATGTTAGATTTAAATTTAGAAGGCGAAGACCAAGACGATATTTTAATTTACGCAAGAAGTTGTGCAACTAGGGAAGTAGAGAATTATGGGCGTTTAAGAAGATTAGGGCGTTTAATTAAAGATGAAGATGTATGGCAAGAGGAACAAATTCAAAAGTTAATGCCCAAATACACTAATCTATTTGGAAAATTAGCAGGAATTCGTGCAGTTGAAGAGTTGCGGGCAGTTGGTGCAAATTTAATGTCTGTAAGCATAAACTCTGGAGAAGATCAATCAGTGTTACAAGAAGCAAGTTGGGACTTGAGAGAAGCAGTAGAAAGTGGACATTTCCCCCTCCCAACAAGAAATGCAAAAACACCAGAGGACCCAGATTTAGATCCAATGAATGTTGCAGACCACATTTTGTATGTGGGGGCACAGGTTCTTGAAGCATTAAACGACCCAGAATGTGTTGAAGCTTGGCGCAATAAAGAAGAGTTAGCAAAAGATTATGGTGTGGGATTAGCAAATCTTATGAGACAAAAAGTTGGCGCCACATACAGGCCACTTGTCGGACTGCACCAAAGAGCAAAATTCAACCTTGCAAGGGTGTTAAGATTAAGGGATCAGGAATTAAGGCAGGGAAGTGGTAGTGGTGCAGGAGAATTCATTGATTTGTGATTTTTTAATAACAAAGTTCTCGTCGATAAGCTGTCACTTAGATTAAGATACATAGTCTTGAGACTACAAATCCTTTTAATCAGGAACTCATCAGACAGTAGTAAAAAGAGAGTGGTAAAGTAAAAACAATATGGAGATGAAAAATATGAGTGAAGCATTTGAACCTTTAGCAACATTATTTACCAAAGATTTTAGATTTGGTGAAAAAAGAGAACCAGTGGACTTAGTTGGTCAAACTGATTTGCGAGATGTCCGAAGGGAAATAAGAATAGAGGATTTGAGTCGTGCACTTAGAGACATGCCAGATGATGTTGAAGGGATGGAGAGTCTTGTGAATGACTTAGGGATAAGCCCAGAAACCATAACAGTAGATGATGATGGAGTTAATTTACCAATTGGATATGGACTAATTGTATTAGAAGATGAACAGGAGCTAAGGGAACAGCTTGTTGAAAAATTAACTGAAGAAATAACTCCAAGAGCATTTTCTGAAATGGGGCTTGAAGGAATGAGAACAATTCCAGTATTAGGATTTGAATCAGTACATCAAGCATTAGAGGCTTTTGCAAAAGACCCATACCCAACTACTGTTTTTGGGGCAATTATTGATCTTAATTTAGCAAAAGCAAGAGACGAATCAAAAGCTAAATTTGCAATGAGAGTAGCAACTAGTCAAGTTGAAAATATACCTGCATGGCGAAGCGCTATACCTGTTTTACGTGCAGGCGGATATGATGCTTGGCGCGATTCAGCAATTGCAGAAAGGATTCCAGAAGCTATGAAATTATATGGTAGTAAAGGTGGGATCGTTGCAGCAACAGAATTATATAATGCTGGAGTGAAGTTAATGATAACTGACATTAACAGTTCAGAAGGACCTAGGGTTCGTCATGCGGCAATGAAACCTTTACTGCAAGCAGCATATAGTGGTGCATTTCCATTGCCAACTGTTAATGAGAAAACACCTGGTGACCCAGAATTAGATGCAGAGAATTTAAGCCAGCATTTACTAGTTGCAGGCAAAGATTTATTATCAGCATTAAACGATCCAGAACTTATCGACTTATACCGATCAGGAAAATGTGAAGACTCAATTGAGTATGCAGTGCGGGCTCGAGAAAAAGTTGGTGGGGTTCTGCGGACTCTTGTAGAAGAGCATAAAAAAGCAAGACATCCACTGACTCTTGGAGAAGGGCATAAACAAGCAAGACATCCAGGAACCCAGGTAGGGTTTCAATTAACTGCTCTTCCAGACAGGTATGCCCCGCAAGAAACCTACGAATTTAATAACGACCTTTAAAAAAAGCAGTTTTCTTTTTTTTTTTCCCTTTCTAATTTTTTAAAACAAATTCTTCTAAATTAATAACTAATCAAAAAAGTTTTTAGCGAGGGATTTTTGGAAAAAAGTTATTGTGTGCAACAACAATAGGAGAACAATTATACACTTCTAAAACAGAACCTTCTAGTGGAGGATCAAATGTTGGAGGATAAGGTGTAGACCTCTCACGTTTCAACCAATTTCGAGCAGACTGCACAGTTTGCCAAGAAGGAATATTTCCAAAACGTTGAATAAGGACGCGCTCGATGGGAGCAAGTTCTGGTATCCCATAAAATGGCTTAGAAAATTCTGATAAATAAAAGCGAGCATAATCTCTAACTAGTTTTCCTGCTCGAAGAACCGCAACACCAAGCAAATTTATTCTCTCTGGCTCATCATCTTCAGGGAAATTTGAAGGATAAAATAATTGTTCAACACTAGAACAAACATTTTGATATTGTGGTTCTATCATGCGTAAAAAATCATCAATCATGTTAATTATCGTCAATAAGAAGTATATAAGGTTTTAGAAAAATAAAAATAATCGTAACTACGCAGCCTGGTCTTCTCGATATAACTCTCTTCCAGTGAACACGACGTACATGTCAGTTCCTACGTCCGTTAAATCATAGAAAGCATGTGCAGTCATGAAATCAAGCATTTCATAAAGTTGAACGGTTCCTTCTCCACCAGCGCCATCTTTGGTTGTAAAACTTCCAGGCAATTCACCTGTCATTAAATATTGTGTCATTGGCCTAGCACCCTTATGTTCAGCGCCAGAGGGCCCAGTAAGGGGCAATTTTCCTTTCCCAGCAGTATCTCGAATACGCACATAAAATTCTCCTTCTGCTTGAAGCAATCTTTTTTGAGGAAGGGTGAGAGTAGCATTCTCATCGAAGACAGATTCTAAATCTGAAATTCTACCAAATTGAACATCTATTGTCTCGCTACCAGCATCAATGCAATTGTAAAACAAATCTCTAACTACATCTGCCATAATAAATGGAATCCCTTGAACAGTAACATCATCTGGTTCTAATCCACTATAATTCGAAGTGTACTGAACATTTCTTCCCTTATCTGTTTGTGCAACTTCAACAGCAGAGTCAGCAATTGTTTTAAGGTCCATATCGAAGAAACCAAACTCTTTAGTGTCTCTTCCTTCTTTTTGCATCTCCATTGAAATTCGTGCAACAGAACAACGATTCAATAAACGTGTCTTAAATGCACCAAGAAGGGAATCATGATCCAACGCATCTTCAAGATCTGGGAAAGATTTTCTAATACCATTATACCAGGCATCAATTACTTCGACTCTGTAAGTATCAAGAGGCAACATAGTTTCAGAACTTGCGCCTTCAGCTTGAAAACCTTTAGTTGCATGAAGTTGGCTCCACCTATGTTCCCAACTCTCGCTGCCCATTACACCCCTATCATGCTTTGGATGCCAAATACGGCAAAGCTGGCCAAGGCTAGAAGTGAAGTTTTTTCTTGTTGAAAGATTTAATCGCGCGCCCCTTCCTCGGTTCAAAGCACGAATGAATTGTGTAAGTTCTTCACCACGGCACACTCTTGCTGTTAATGCATCTCTTTTTTCATTATACAAAATAGCGCATGCTTGATTAATATCAACTGGGGCACCATCTTCTAGCATTTCTTCACAAGGAGTGATTAAAGGTAAAAAATCTCTTTCAAGAACAGAGAGTTCTTCAGCAGCACTAGCAGAATCTTCTCGAACAGTTTCTATGTTGTCATAAAATGAACCTAATGCTCTATTAACTAAATCTGATGTGTGCAAAGTAATTTTCAGTAATTTATTCTGCTTACCATGCCGATCTCCTTTACCTGCAGCACCAATCAGCTGGTTAGCATACCCTAAAATTCTACGGTTAAATTTTCTACTCCGAGCATTCGCTTCTTCCAAACGATCAGCTTTAGCAATTGCTACAGCAGCATCTGCTCGTGCATTTGCAGCATCAACTTTGCCTTCTAAAACTTCACGATCTTTATCAGTTAACCTTTCTGCTTGATCCTCAATAGTGCCTGCCATTTCTTCAAGAAGGCGCCCTTGTTGCGTGGCCATACTTGCGCTATCTCTTTGAAGATATTCCCCAGTAAAAAGGTGAATTCTTCGAGCGGCACTACCCATTAGACTAAATTTTGGTGGGTCCCATTCAATACGAAATTTATGATATCTCCCCCCATCATCATATTCACAAGAACTGCGATCATAACCAACTCCAATACCATTCAATCCATCTTTAACTCCCTCTTCCTTTTCAGAAAATGGAGAAACATGTTGAATTAAACGAACATTTTCTCGCATTGCCCATTCAATAGTTGCGACCATTGTTCCCATAGAATAAAGGTCACCAACAATATCAGGAAGAAATCCTTCTTTATATTCTAATTCAAATTCTGCAAAACCTCTTTCACCAAGAAGTCGCTTTGCCCAACCTGCTTTACTAAGACATCTTGTATCAAATACACTATTGAGGCTTGCAGACATTTTCTCTGCACCAACTTCAAAAGCAATATCTGGCCTACCACCAAAAAGCCCTCCAAGAAGCGCCCGTTGAACATTGTATTCTCCTGCGGTTTTAGCATTTCTTCCAACAAGAAATGGTGCTAAAGGGTTTCCTGTTAAAGCTTGCAAATTTCGAAGGATAGTTCTCTCATCTTCAATAAGGCCCCAACCCTCGGGGGAACCCATATAATGGCCAACAAGTTTTATTGCTTGAGAATTAGTTACAAAACCTTCTAATGTTTTTGGTAAAGGTGAGTCATGAAGACGAGAAGGGGGGATGTCAATACCATGAAAAACTTGATTTAATAACCGAGGTTTTTCCCAGGCAAGCCACCCAAGAATTGCTCCAAAAGTCCTATGACTAATCTCTTCCCCAGCTAATCTAGTAGACATACATTAATGAATTAAGAACACTTTAAAAAGATTTCCATTCTTCACCCCTTTAAAGGAACAACAGATAACAAATCATTCAATGCTTTCTCCATGTCCGTTTTCTCAGTGAATGGACTCATGGGATAGGATTTCAAGCAAACAATTCTTTGTCCACGTGAAGTTTCAAGAAAATGTTCTGTTGAAGAGAAAATACTACTCTCGCGAGCAAGGCTTCGACTTAACAATGCCTTAATCACGCGGCGATTATATTCATTAACAAGTTTTACTTTGGATGAAGACACTTCACCAGAGATCTCCTTCTCAAAATAATCAGAATCAACAGGGAAAGGATACACTCTAAAGTCTGTCACAAAAAAATGATTTTTAGGGTTCAGTACAATGATTCCTTCTTCTGTTAAACGAGAACGAAAATATTCACGTAAAGTAAATAAATGAATAATTAAATCACGATATCCTTCTTTTCCAAGTGCCCAAATGTTAACAAGGGCTTTCTGTGCATAATTTGGCCGGCTACATTCGAGTGTAAAAAGTCCAGGGTGATATCCATGCCCATGAAATAAATAAGGAGTAGTTTCTTTATCTCTCATGATTAAATTAAAATCTTTTTTTTGTTTGACAACAAAACAACTTGTTATGTAATTCGCCCAACCAGTTTTATGAAAATCAATGCCAATAGAATCAGCATGTTTAACTTGTTTTATTTTCATATAAGCTTCTTTAATTTCTCTGCGAATAAATGAATCTTTAATCAAAGAGAAATCATATCCATTAAAATTTAGATAGGTCCAACCAATAACAGCATCTGCATGAATGTGTGTATTCATCTTATGTTTTTGTAATAATCTACGTATCTTCAGAACAGGATCAACACCAAAAGCGTCTGTAGTTCCGATTGTAGCATAAACACATGCAAGTTTTCCTCTCTGTTTTTTGATAAAACGAAGTTGTTTTTCGAGTAGAGATAAATCCATTTCATTATTCTCATTACAAGGAATAGAGATAACATTTTTCAAACCGATACCAAGCCAACTAGCAGCAGTTTGAATAGAATAGTGAGCAGATGCAGAACAAATAAAATAAATTTTTTTCCCATTAAGACCATCACTTCCACTTTTTGGAGCAACTTTAGCAATACCTATTTTCCCTGCATAAATATTTGATGCACTCCCACCAAATGTAAAAACTCCGCCAGCTTTTTTACGATTGTAACCAATCAGATCAGAAACCATTCCAATTGCCATAACTTCAGAGATGGCAGAAGATTTTCCAATAAAATCCCAAACCGCGTTTTCGTTATATTTTGCTCCAAGTGCTGAAGCTACAATTGAAACATCTGTTGGTGGAGGATTAACATTAACTTGCGTGCGTGGGTGCGCAACGTTTACAACAGAAGAATAATTTTTCAATAATTTTCGAATAGTCTTTTCTTCTCCAAGACCTTTTTCAGGAAAAACACTTCCTTCAACTATTGTCTCATAATCTGGTTTTTGGCGAGAAGGTGAAATATAACAAAATTTTTTCTTTTTATCGATAAAATCAAATGCAAAATTCATCAACTTCAAGATTTTTTTCTCGTTCCCTTTGTGTGTTGAAAAGAGTTTTCTAACAGTTGCAATTGACACATATTCACCTCAATAAACAAAGACCCAAGCAAAGTTTATATACTTATCTGCCGTGATTTTTTACATGAAAAC
>CAYTOG010000022.1:0-17772 GCA_964439765.1 uncultured Methanosarcinales archaeon | reverse complement strand
CTCCAAAATAACTCAATTCCTTCTGTATACATGCCTTGAATTTTTCTGAATTCTTCGATGTCACCTTGTTGAACCTTAGTTGAAGAACTTCCTTCCCCCATTGAAGCAATAAGAGCACAGTGATCTATTTCTTTCCATCTGCTAGCGTCTTGCTTCCCATTTGGGCTGATTGATATCTCTTGATATTGATCTGCAATACCATCTCCTGACTCATCAACAATTCTTAAACTCTCTTGTGACCCGTCTGTTTCAAACTCGATTAGTGAATACTCTGTTCCCATTCCAGTAGAACAATTATATGTTATTTCAGTTATACTTCCACTACCTGGGCCAGTTGCCCTCGTAGAAGTCATTTTTTTATCACTAATTGCCCTTCTTTCACCAGTACACAATGTATCTTCAATACTATATAGTATTTCATCTGAAGGAATTAGCTCAGCTAGATCACTTTGACGTATTGACTCATAGCAAACTTCTTCTAATGGATCAACTGCTACGACATGCGAAGTTGCAGCTTCAATTTCTCTTGTAGTGAACCCCGCCTTATATGAATGCGCACAGCCAAATAATGATGTTGCTGCTAGAAAAAATGCAAGTGATGTACTTTTGCTGGTTAACATTTTGTAAGATTATGTTGTTACTAAAAAAATTAAGAAAAAAGAAAAAGAAAAAAGAAAAATTATTTTCTTGTCATTAAAAGTCCTAAAGCAAAGATCAATAATGCGAACGCAATAAAGATTCCTGCGCAAAGCCAAAGAAGAGGTCTTAACTCGTCAAAGCTTGTTGAACTTTCATATGTTACTGTTTCTTCATCACTACCTGAATCTTCTCCTTCAAGATAGGTTGTTTCAACATCAACATCATTGCTATCATCGTCATCTGAACTTTCGTCAGTTGAATCTGAAGAAGATGATCCTTCATATTCAGTTGCTGATTCACCATCAGTTGAGCCTTCAATACCTAAGATGTCTTCGATTTCATCGATTAAATCTTGTACATCATCTTCTAAGTCATCAAGGCTATCTTCAAGATCTTCTTCTTCGTCCTTTGAAATGTCATCATCATCTTCAGCATCGTTGATGTCGTCTCGAAGATCATCAATGTCATCCATTAATTCTTCAAGATCGTCTAATACATCTTCAAGATCTTCAGTTGCGTCTTCAATGTCACTTTCGTCATCATCGTCAACAGCATCTTCATATTCATCTTCAAGATCATCGTCTTCATATTCATATTCAATGTCATCATATCTATCTTCAAGATCAATTACATCTTGTTCCCATTCAGAAACTGCTTCATCACTTACAGTTATTGTAAGAGAAGCATCAGTTGATTGACCATTACTATCAGTTGCTGTAATTGTGATACTATGGTCCCCTACATCAGAATCACTTGGAGTCCAAGTAATTGTTAATGTGTCTGAACCACTGTCACCAGATGTTTCACTGGTTGTTGCATCACTATCAAGACCAGATGTACTAAAAGTTACTTCGTCACCTTCATTATCAGTTACATCAATTGTGAACTCAAGTTCCTCACCTGCTACAACAGATTGATCACTTACAGTTCCAAAGATTGGTGCTCCAACTTCAGCTTCAACAGTAATTGTGAATGTTTCAGTTGTGTATTCCCCAGTACTGTCTGTTGCTGCGATTGTAATATCATAACTTTCTACATCGCTATCAGTTGTGTCCCAAGTTATGCTTCCTGTGCCATCACTATTATCTGTTAGAGTAGCTCCACTTGGCAAACCACTTTCAGTTAAAGTGATTGTATCTCCTTCAGGATCAGTTGATGTTATTGAGATATCTACTGAATCTCCAGCTGTTACTGTTACATCATCAATTGTTTCAATTGATGGTGCACTTTCAGTGCTTACATAAATATCAAAGCTTACTTCATCAGAAACTCCACCCTGTCCATCTTCTGCTACAATTCGAACATCAAATGTTCTTTCTGCTTCACTGATATCAGGAGTCCATGTTAATACAGCGTCTTCGCTTATTTCTGGAGTGTTAATTGGTGTTGGTAAACTAGATTCACTAGATGGTGCGCCATCCATTTGAATTGTGTATGTTAAAGCATCCCCATCTAAATCTTCCACAACAAGTTGGTAGGTAAATGTTTCTACTTCTTCTGTTTCAGTATTTACAGATACACTTTGATCCGCAATAGATTCTATTGTTGGTTCATCGTTAACATTCAATACAGTAAGTGTAATACTAATTGAATCTTCTGCACCCATAGAATCTGTTGCAGTGATTGTGATATAATGTTCTCCAATATCTTCGCTTGTTGGAGTCCAATCAAGTACAACTTCCCCATCTAAATCTCCCTCATAGAAGATATTTGAATCTGTAAAATCTAAGGTTGAACTCTCAGAGGTGTATGTTTCTTCTGCTGTAAATGTAAATGTTTCATCTGCATCTGCATCACTTGCAATAAATCCTAAAAACCATTCTTGGCCCTCATTTATTTCAATATCTGATTCTGGAATTTCAACAAACTCAGGTTCGTCGTTTTCAATGAATCTAAGCATCTCTTCGATACCTTCTAACATAGCATCAAGACCACTTTCAACTGCAGCAGCCCTACTTTCGAGCTCAGCTGTTAAGTCACTATCAATTTCGCTGTCATCATCAGCGTCATCAATTGCATCTATAGTTGTAGTTAAACTACTTTGCATAACTTCAATTAGAAATTCTAAAACATCTAATTCAAGAGCAATGTCTGCTAAATCAGCTTCATCTTCTTCAGCCACTGCATCTTCATAATTAATTACAAGTGCATCATAGATTTCTTCAAGGTTTGCAAGATCTAATTCTAATCCCTCAACATCTTCTTCTACTTCATGCATTACTGTAACTGTGAAAGTTTCACTTGTTTCATCACCATTACTATCAATTGCGCTAAAAGTAAATGTGTGTTCACCAAGGTCACTCATGCTTGTTGTCCAAGCTAAATCTACAATGTATGTTCCTGCATCTTCAGTTGCAGTAAAATCAGTTGATTCATCGTAACTTGAACTGTCACTTGTGTAAGAATCTTCTGTTAAAGTAATTGAACTTACTTCATCTCCATCAGAATCTGTTACTGTTAAATAAATTGCTAATTCTTCTTCAGCAATAACTGTTTGATCGCCAATAGCATCAAAAGTTGGTGCGTCAGCAAGTACTGCACTTACTGCAGAAAATGCAATTAAAAGTACTAGCATAATTGATAATAATTTTTTCATCATTGTCGTGTCACCTTCTCAAATTGAGTAGTATATTTATTCTGCAGCAGATTGCTGTCAGTTGTTACTTTAGAATGGTCCTTATTTATAAACTTTGTGGTCGCGGCATCACTTTTGGGTGACAACACAGATAAAGGGGAGATATTTTGCCATTTTAGGGGGATTGAGAGCAATTTTACTAGTTTATTTGAACTGAATAAATTCAAAATTGATGTTTAAAAAGAATTATACTATTGTTGTTCCACGGAAGGTTTTTGGCACATAATTAAGGAGAATTCCATCTTTGATCTGTCCAAAACAGATTGCATTATCTTGATATGTAAGAATTATTGCTGGAGTGTCTGGCTGTCCTTTGAGATCAATATTTTTACCTTTCATTACTTTTTCTACTTGCTCTTTTGTCAATTCAAATGTGTTTTTTAGAGTGATTTTTTGATTCTTAGCTTGTTCTAATAGAAATTGTGCCCCTTGCATGCTTGGCCTGAAAAAACCATTTTTATATTCACCAAGATATAATCCTAAACGATCCACTCTTAATGTACTAAGATCAATAGATTCTAGTGCAGGATCATTTTTGAGGATGAATATTTTTTCCCTTGTATTTTTATGAAACAAATAATCTCCACTAATGTTTATACCAAATTCTTCCACTATCACAGAAATCAGTTCTTTCACATATTTTCTGCGTAATAGTTTGGCTGTTGTCATATTTTTGTTTGTCTCCTTCACCATTTAATAATTTATTCCTGATAATTAGATAATGGTTACAATAATTGGTTTATAGAAATTTGATTGAATAGTTTAATTTTTAGAAAAAAAGAAAATAAAAAAATAAAAAAAATTCTTGTTTATCCATATCTAAAATAATGGTATAAACCGTACACTGCAAGAACTGCACCTACAAGAACACTCCATGAAACCCATGCTTGCCAACTATTAAGTAAGATCAATGCACCTACAAAAAATAGTCCAAGACCAACCCATTTCTCATTGTTGCCACATGACATTGGAACTGCTGCTGCCATTGGAGCAGGTGTTGCACGTGCAACTTTTCTTGAAGAACGTTTTACTGTACGTTTTATTTTACGCTTAGCAGGTGCGCGTTTTACTACCCGCTTACGAGCTTTTCTTCTCTTTGCTGCCATCTAAATCACCTCTTTAATACTATTTCTGTAAACTGTTTTTTGTTATTTAAATGTTTGTATTTATATATTGGCTTGGTTGGATTGAAAAGAAGCTCTTTTACCCTCTGTTTTGGAAGAGGTGTTTGGTGAATTGCAGATATCTTGGTTCTTTCAAAATCATTGATGCAATAAGAGGAAATGGATTGTCCCTAGAATATTTTTTTAGTGTTTTTTGTACTTTTTTCTGCCCAGTTAACTTTAACATTGTTTCCCAATCAGAGTCAGTAAACAGATCCATTGTTTTTCGTATCTTCTGATGCAATAATAATTCATAACGAAGTCTTCTGCTATTCTGTTTTTTATTTTTTGAATTATTTCTTGCAATACTTTCTACTAATTTTTCTGCAGCCCGAAGTCCAGGAATTAATCCCCCTAATGTTGTTGCTTTCACTTGCCCTGCAGCATCCCCCACTAAGAAACAATTCTTTTTTCGTAAGATTTGAGTATGCTTATATATTGGAATTACACCTGCTTGCATTTCTTTTATTTCCCATTCTGAATGTTTTTTAATGAATGTATCAAATGTTGCTTTTGAATTTTTTTTGCTGCACAAACCAACTCTGGCCTTACTACTTGATTCTGGCACTACCCATACAAAAAAATCTTTGCAGAATTCACTTCCAAAATAAACATCGAAATTATCTTTATTGAATCTCCCTTCAACTATAGCTTGAATACCATAATAATTTTCTCTTTTACCATTGAACATACCATGGGCTTTCGCAGTTTTAGATAACGGGCCATCTGCAGCTATTGTAAAATCAGGTGTTATTGTGATTTCTTCATTTTTTTTTGTGTCTTTTATGATTAGTCCATAGTTTTCTTTTCTTTTAAAGGAATGTTGTAGATGAATTTTTGCTCCAGCTTCTTTTGCTAAAGTTGCAAAGAATTGATCGAATCTTTTTCTGCACACAAGATATTCAGTTTGAGGAATAAGAATTGATTGATTTTTTGTTTTGACGGTAACTGATTTTAATGTATTTATTAGAAATTCACTCTTTTTGTTTTTTAATTCAGGAAAGAATTTATCAAAATCATGGGTTAGTAATCCAGTACACTGAATGGGGTTACCAATTTGTTTGTGTTCCTCATACAAGTTTACATTGTATCCTTGTTTTGCTAACAGATATGCTGTGTAACAACCAACTGGGCCAGCTCCAATTATGGCGATTGTTTTGCTTTTTGCTTTTACGTTTAGCATATAATTAATTTTGATCTATCTTTGTTAAAAAGCTTGTGTAAAGAGAACATATTTAGAAACTATTTTTGCGTTATTGGAGGTTTTTATTTATTCATTTAAGATTAATAGAAAAAGAAGAAAAGAAAAAAAAAAAGATAATATTTGAATGTGAGAAATGTGAAGGTTATTTGGGTCTCCCTCAAGAAAAAAAAAGAAGAAAAAAAAAGAGGAGGAAGATACAATCCTACTACTTATTCCTTAAGTGGAACTAGTAATATGTTTGTTCTTCGTCTTCAGATCCACGTAATCTACTGAAGCCAATGATCAATCCAACGATTACAAGAAGTACTACAAGTACAATCAATGCAATCTCAAGACCATTTCGAAGACTTACACCTTCTTCACTTGCAGATTCATCAGCGTCAACTTCAAGAGTTAAACTGATTGTTTCGATGGTTACTCCATCATTTTCTACAAGGATTGTTACAGGGTAATCTCCTTCGCTAGCTTCTGCATCAGCACTTACGTATAAGTAGACAACACTTGACTCTGCACTTTCAAGAACAACTAAGCTCTCGGAAAATGAGGTTGACAAGACGCTACTTCCAACGGATGCTGAAAGTGTGTAACTCTCTGAAGAGCTTCCTTCATTGCTGAGTGCGATAGCATATGTTGCTTCACTTCCAGCGTTAACTTCTTGGCTTTCAGGACCAACTGCGATTACAAGACGTTCTGAATCTTCGTCACTGTCTGTACAGTAGTCACCTTCAGTTACAGTTAAGCTGTAAGATGTGGTTGTGCTTTCATACTCATCGTATTCAACAGTTACATCAAGGGAGTAAACTCCTTCTTCAGCACAATCTGGAATACTAAGGAATAATTCTTCAGTTGTTTCTTTGGAAGTTCCTTGGGCTTCACCATCATCATTTAGATCTGCTTCAAGCACATCAATATAATCAGATGCTTCTATGCCAAGTTCTTCTACAGCAATTGTTACTTTAATATCTTCTTCATCTTGACTTCCAAAGTTTTGAAGTTCAACAGTTGCCAAAAGGCTATGTCCTGCTTCAACACTACTTCCAGGAGAGAGAACAACATCTTCGATCTCAATTCCATGACGAGAAGGTTCAACATAAAGTTCGATGATTTGTGTAACAGTACCTGTATTTCTATCACTTACACGAACGTATAAGTAATATTCATCTTCGTCAAGAAGTTTAGGTAATTCAAGTTCAAGATCAATGAATTTAGTTGTGTCAGCTTCCATACTAAAAGTATGAGACTCATCTTCAAGATCTTCATAATCATCATATTCATAACCAGCAAGTTCTATTTCAACTTGAATATCATCAACATCAGCTAATGCTTCAAGCTCAATACTTACTTCAAGGGTTTCCCCTTCTTCTACAGCAATTCGTTCACCACTTTCATAGTCAACTCCATGCCCATTTACTTCGATTTCTGACCATTCTAAATCACTTGTGTCAGCCAAAGCAGCGGATGCAACTAAAGCAAAAACGACAGCAACAAGAGCGATCATTTGTAATAGTTTGTTCATTTTGTATCTTCCTCCAATTGTTTGATACGTGTTTCTCTTTTATAGTAACAACCCATATTTAAATGTTTTGGTTTCTGTGTTACTTTTGAGTAGTCAATAGTTTGTGTTGCATTAAAAACACTAGGATTTATCCTTGTGCCCTCTTATACTACACGAACTGTTCTGTAAGCAACGGCATCTGTTTCGTCATTGCTCACAGTTATTTTCATAGTATATTGTCTTCCTTCTTGCGCAGAACTTGGCGCTCGAATTGCTACAGTTTTACTATCTTCTTCTCCTTCATCTAAATCGAATGTAGTACTTGTGTACTTATATCCCCAATCATAGATTACAACAGAGACTTTCAAATCTTCAAGGTCTTCTTGAGCTTGATTATCCATTCCCACAGTTACGTAGAAATATTCTCCTGCTCGAACTTCCTCATCTGAAACTTGAACATGCATAAGAGCTAATCCTTCTTCAGTAATAGTGATTGGATCAGATTCTGCTTCAACAAATTCTTCGATAGTGATCCAGATGATTAATTCAGTTGTGTCAGTACCATCTGATACTTCGATTACAACTTCATAAGTTCCTGCGTCTCCTTCTTCAGTTTCCCACCAAAGGACAGCAGATTCTTCATCACTAGCTACATTAAATTGTGCGCCGCTAGGTAAATCAGTTACAGAGATTTCTAAGTCATCTCCATCAGCATCGCTGAAACTTAAGTCAACACGTACATCATCGCCTTCAGTTGCGGTTACTGATTCTGGATCCGCTGTGATAACTGGTGCGTTGTTTGTTCCAGTACTTGCTTCTTCAACCGTTACAAACCATGTGCCTTCAACTGAATCTGTTCCATCTGTTACACTGAATACAAATTCATATGTTGCAGTGTTTGCTCCAGTTGTGTCCCATTCGAAACTTGCAGTTCCATCGCCGTTATCAGTGAAAACAGCATCAGTTGGTAATTCAGATTCTGCTGTAATTGTTAATGAATCCCCATCAGCATCAGTTGCTGTGATTGTTTCAGAGATTACATCTCCTTCTGTTACTGTTACATCAGCTGGCAAAGTTAATTCTGGCGCGTTATTTGTTCCAGTACTTGTTCCATCATCTTCAACAGTGATAGTCCATGTGCCAGTTTCTGTATCTGTTCCATCAGTTACTTCAACTGTAATTGTGTAAATTCCTTCATCGTCGCTGTCAGTTGTCCAATCGAAAGATGCTGTGCCGTCACCATTGTCAGTGAAAGTTGCATCAGTTGGAACATCTGTTGCAGTGAATGTTAAGCTATCGCCATCAGCGTCTGTTGCAGTGATTGTTTCACTTACAATGTCGCCTTCAGTAATTGTCACATCAGCTGGCAAAGTTAATACAGGTGCATTGTTCCCACCAGTACCATCATCATCAACTGTTATTGTCCAATCTCCACTATCTGTGTCTGTCCCATCAGTTACTTCAATAGTGATTGTATATTCTCCTGCATCATCACTATCTGTTGTCCAATCGAAAGATGCTGAACCGTCACCGTTGTCAGTGAAAGTTGCATCTGCTGGAACATTTGTTGCAGTGAATGTTAAACTGTCACCATCAGCATCAGTTGCGAATATGTCTTCAAACATACTGTCGCCTTCAATGATTGTTACGTCATCAGGCAGTTCTAATTCTGGTGCGTTGTTGCTACCAGTACTTTCTTCTTCAACAGTAATTGTCCAAACACCACTTACATCATCAGTGCCATCATTAACAGTAATTGTGATTGCATAATCACCTAAGGTTACACCAGTTGTATCCCATGTAAAGTCAGCTGTACCATCACCATTGTCAGTGAAAGTTGCACCAGTTGGAACATCTGTTGCGGTGAATGTTAAACTATCGCCATCAACATCAGTTGCAGATATTGTTCCTAGTTCTTCAACATAGTCTCCTTCTGTTACTGTTACATCTGCTGGCAAAGTTAATTCTGCTAAATTGTTACTACCTGTTCCTGTTCCTTGTTCTTCAACAGTGATTATCCAAGAACCTGTTACATCAACTGTTCCATCGTTCACTGTTACAGTTACTGTGTAATCATCTTCAGCAACACCTGTTGTGTCCCAAGTGAAATCTGCAGTTTCGTCTGCATTGTCAGTAAAAGTATAACCAGTTACAACTGCTCCAGTTGAGTCTGTTACTACTGCAGTTAAAGTTAAAGTGTTATCTGTGTCTTCATCACTTGCAATAATTGTTCCAAGTTCTTCAACATAATCTCCTTCAACAACAACTTGATCTGCTGGAAGTACTAATGTTGGGTCACGGTTAGTGTCAGTTACAGTTATTGAAAATTCTTCAACATCGCTCATTCCACCAAAGTCGTCTTCCACAGTGATGTATACATCATACACATTTCCTGCTTCATCATAATCTGGAGTAAAGCTAATTACTCCTGTGTCTTCATCAATTGTTATGTCTGTACTAGTTGCTGCTAAATTGTATGTTAGCCCGAATGTATCAACGTCTTCACTATCTTCATCATCAGCAATTACATTGTATGTCCATTCTTCACCTTCGGCAACTTCTTGATCATCAATTGTTTCAACAGTTGGTGCACGATTTGTATCAGTTACAGTTACTGTGAATTCAGTTGATGCTTCTTCACTTGTGTCGCTTGCAGTTACATACACATTAAATTCATCTTCTTCAAAAGGGTGTGTTATGAACTCATAACTTGGTTCGATTGTAATTTGAATGTTATCTCCAATTTGAATTGCAGATATGCTTACTGTACTTCCCACATTTGTTCCCCAATTCGAGGATGTAGAATCATATGTTACATCAATTGAAAGAGTTTCTTCATCGTTTGGTTCAACACCTTCAAGAGTTACAGTAATTGATTCTCCTTCTGCGAGTTCAACATCATCTGCATCTTCAATGCTTGGTGTGTCACAAACATCCCCAACATCATCGCCATCAGCGTCATCTTGATCTGGGTTATAATCATCTGGACAATTATCATCATCATCGCCAATACCATCTCCATCAGAGTCAGCATCAACTGTTAAGTAAATTTCAAATTCTTCTGTGAAAATATCTGTTGCACCCGCTGCGTTTTGAATTTCAACCCACATGGTGTAATCATCATCTAGAGAAGCTGTAGCTAAAGCGTTTAGGGAAAATGAACTTAATGTTCCACTATAACCTGAAACAGCATCATACAAATCTTCAAGTGCGAGGTTTGTTGAAGGCGCTATGATTGTTTTTGCAACTGCTCCATCACTATCTAAAATATAGGCTTCAATATTATAATTTTCAAAGCCTGTAACATAAATTTCAAAACTTGCTGTTTCTCCTTGTAAAATTTCTAAATTATCTGCGTCTCCCCCAGTTGTCCACCATGCAGACACTGTGTTTGGAGTTGCAAGAGCTGTTGGTATAATCGCAATTACAATAAGCATTGCTAAAACCATTGTTATGAATGTTTTATTCTTCATTTTTTGTTTCCCCGCATTATTACTTCTCTAATTATTATTGTTAAATTTACCAACCTAACCTAAGGCCAAGTTGTGTACCACGTTCAAAAGGCCCATCATCATTAGTAGTTAATGATCCTTGAAGGCAACCGTAAGCTCCTAATTCAATTCCGGTTTGTCTGAACCCTAAAGGATTTGCTTCAGCACAAACTCTTGTGCTAAGACCTACAAATGCTCCGCCGCCAATTGCTTGTTCAAGATCAGTTGCTGAAGTGTCAACTGTTCCAACTGTACCATTTTCTTGATATAGGGTATCTCCCACACCATCTCCTGTTGAATCTATATAAACCCCAGAAGTTACTTCATGATTATCTGTTCGTGTTTCTGTTCCTTGCGCTGATCTCTTTCCATCATACCCAAAAGTTGGGCCTGCTTCAACATGAGCTCGCAGCCAATCGCCAATTAAATGAGCTTTTGGTGTTCCAGCAAGTACTTCTGCTCTTAAACCAGCAGTGTTACTTGCTCCACTCCATTCAGTTGTTGTTGTACTATCAGTTGTTCTACCCCAAACATTGTATAATGCTCCGTCAGGAGTCTCTGAGAGATATTCTGAACCATTTGAAGAAGGAACATCGTTTACGACTGTTGAATCTTCTGGCATTCCAGAGTATTCTACTTTTCCTAGTTGAAGCCCATATACAACACGCCATGGATTTGTTTCAGTTCCCCACCTAGTTGGCCTCTCAAGTGCTAAAGCCACACCAGTTAATGTTGAGTGGTCATTAGTTGCTAAATGTGATCTTCCTATACGAAAAGTCTTATTTTCATTTAGTCTTGTTGGATCAGAAGGTGGTACAACATCTGGAATTGCTTCAAGAACTTCGTATTCTGCGCAATCTGTTGTTGCTTCATAACCATCTGTTGCAGTTAAACATACATCTCTTATTCCTGCAATTGTTGTTGCAGTCATTGGTATAAATACATCATCTCCTGATCTTCGATAATCGCTTGAAGCAAGTTCTGTTCCATCAACAGTCACATGAGTTACAGTTAATGAATCGCCATCAACATCAGACATTTCACAGTCTACTTCTCCTGCCGCGCCATTGTTAACAACAGAATCATAACATGTTACTTCTGGTGCCGTGTTTGTTACTCCAGGAGATGTTGGTTCTGGTAGTGGTGTAGATCCTTCTTCTGCTTCAACTATTACATCTAGGCAGTGTTCTCCTGTTGCTCCAGCAGCATCTGTTACTTTGAGACATACTGGAGATACTCCTTCATTCATTCCTGATGTTAATGGGATGTTTACTCCTTCGTTGAAACCATCATCAAAGATAGAATAAGAACTTGAAGGCACATTATGCCCTTCCCAAGTTAAGTTGGTTACTGTCCAAGTATCATTATAATCTGGATCATCAACAAAAAATTGTACTTCACTACTATGTGTTTTTGTTGTTAAATATAAATCGCTTCCAGTTACTTCTGGTTTTGTGTTTGTTGCTCCATATGTAGGAGGCGTAGGTTCCTCGCCTGCTTGTGGAACATCAGTTATTACAAGATTGACATTTGCATAGTTCCAATCTCCTGGATGTTTATCATCAGTTACACCAATGTTTAAGGTATAACCATCAGTTGGTTGATCATCTGCAGCAGTAAAATTTCCAGTTAAATCTGCAACAAATTCTCCATCTGGGGAAACTGTTGCAAGACCAGGAGATGTGTTTGCACGAACTCTGAATTCTAATTGATCACTCTCATCATCGTGGACAAAGTTAGTTAAATAATCAAAGTAACTTTCTCCTTCTAAAACATTAATTGGAATTTGAGTCATATTCCATTCCGGCATTGCGTTTGTTGCAGGTTCAATTCTTTCAACAACCCTATCTCCTTCAGGGATAACAACATCTTCTAAACCATCATACATACATACGTCGGTTCCTGGGCAATGCCCTCTTACACCAAAACGAGATGTATCTATTGTTTGACATGAATAATCACTTGGATCTAAAGGAACGTCTACACCAACTAATTTTTTGTCTAGCCACCTTAGTGTTCCAGCAAATTCTGGAGAACCACATTCAGTTGATTTCTTTTTTGCAGCAGGCGCAGGTGTATCTGGAGCTTCAACATCAGGACATAAGTTTACTCCTTTGGTTGGGAACCATGTATCTTCACAATATGTTGCTGGGTCCACTGCTGTAGGTTGTGGTGCTACAACTACTGGTGTAGGTTGTGGAGCTGGAGCAGGTGCTGCAGCTTGTGGTGCTTTAGTACTTCCTCCACCCAATGCATATGATGTAGATGGTATTCCTGCAGCAAGTAATGCTGCTAATGTTAGTGTTCTGTGATTAGTCATTTTTTGTCGTCCCTCGATTTATTATTATTCTACACTTAGTTGTTCTGCCGTTAAGTATGGCACCATTGCTTCTGCTGTTTCACACAATAAGTTGTTTATGTTCCCTTGTGAATCAACTCCAGGAACTCCCGCTCTTGATAAAAATCCAGCATAATCTCTTGTTGAGCCTTCCAAATTAGATGTAACTGTTTCTGCAATTGATAGGGTTCCTTGGTCTTCACCGATGTAACGGCACCATCCTAATTCATCATTTTTAGCAGCACCGTCGCCAATCCATTGGTGTGTAATTGCAAGGTATTCAGCGTCTCTTTCTGCTCCTTCAGTTAGAGCAAATGCATCACGTACTTGTTCTGCATAACTTGCATCTGCACTTGCAACTTCAGGAATATCTGAACCACCAAGATTAACTTCTGGTAATTCAATACTAGCAATAGCTCCATAAACTGCTCCTGCGCCGTTTACTGCGCCCCTTGTAATTCCAGCATCATATTTGATATCTGCAACTGCAACTGCAGCCGTCAATGTTAGTAAACCAGTTACTGCTGTTCGTTTACGAGTTCCGAATGGAACATTCCAAGCTGCTCTTCCTGCTCCTGCAACACCATTATAAGCTGTTCCAGCTGCTCCTGCAACTCGGCCTCCAGCATTTTCTGCGCCTTCACGCATAGCGGCTCTTGATGGAACTGATGGAATTCTGTTTCTTACAGCTCCAGCTGCTCCTGCAACTCGGCCTCCAGCATTTGCTGCACTTTCACGTATAGCAGCTCTTGATGGAACTTTATCATTCCATAATTCTACTGCGCTTGATTTTAAAGTTGCTAAAGCGGCCCCAGCTCGTTCCCTTCTGTTTGGTTGATTTCTTGAAACGTCAAGAACTCCCATTAACAGACCATATGTTTGATCTGAGTTTATGAAGGTAGAGTTTCCTTCCCCTTCTAATTCATGATAAATTCCTCCGGCCCTTACACTCACATCCATATCTGCCATATATCCTTCAACAATCTCTGTTGTTAATGGAATAAGGCTTCCAAATATTCCTTCCCCACAAACATGAGTTACTCCTGCTTCACTTAATTTACTAAGTAGACCCTCTAAAGCGCCAACTCTTACTGAATCATCTGCTGGTTCATAAGCAGGATCAATTGGTTCTGCTACTACTGGAATAACAGGCCGTTGTTCTTGAGGTTGTTCTACTTCAGGTTGAGGAACTTCTGGCCTAGGTACTTCAGGTTGAGGTTCTTCTGGAATTGGTAACAAATCTTCTGCACTAGGTACTTCTGGAGTTATTCTTGGTGGAACTGTAGCTGTTGCCCTTGGTGGGACTGTAGCTGTTGCCCTTGGTGGGACTGTAACACCACTTGCAGTTCCTGTAGGCATTTCTCTTCCTAAAGCAGAATATGCCGCAAGTATCTTTTGATCCCAATCATTTCCAAAAAGATTTCCAACTAAACATCCTGCTTCTGCAGAACTTAATGTGTCACCTTGTTTCAATTTTCTTGTTTCTAGCCCCTCTTCTAAACGATTTACAGCGAATTCTTGTTCTAATTCACCACGATAAGTAATAACTCCACCAATTTCATCTAATTCAAATTCTCTTTCAGTTAATAATCCCTTCATAGCACTGTAATCTACAGGTGTTGGAAGACTTGATCCAGCTGTATTAAGAGCTGCAACTTCTGTTACTGCATGACTAATTATTTGTCTCCCTAATGGAGGTATTCCATTACTCCTTTCAGAATTATTATACATATGATTAAGAGCATCTTCAATTGAAACTTCTTCGTCTGCTCTTACAGGATCTGAACTATGTACTACAAATTTATCTCCTTCAAATAATAATGTTTCATCTCCTCTACCGTATTCAGCCATTAATTGAACCATTTCTGCTGCATCACGTTGGTCTTTACCAGTAATGTCACTATCAAATTTAGCTAAACGAAGTGGTTGTGCAACATATGCTTCTAATGCTGGTCTTCTCCAATTATCTCTGTTAGTTATACTTTTAGAATTAGGAGTCTTATCATCATTCCACCCATTAACTTGGTAAAAACGTTTTGATGCAGTTCCGATAAATCCACCTTCTGGTTTTTCTGCAACTGTAGCAAGCCAAAGAGCTTGGTGAACTTGAGCATTTGATAAATCCGAAACTCCGCATTTTCCTGCATCTTGTGCATAAAGATCTTTTGCAGGATCTTTTTCTAAGAAAGGTAATAGGTTTTCAAGAGTTGGTAAAATTGTTTCTTCAGTCATTTTATTCGTGTCGCCTCGTTTGTGTTATTAGTAGGATTTCAGATCACTGAGTAGTGATCATTACGCCGTGGCATGCCTTCTTATATAAAACTTTCGTAACAATTGCTAACTTGTAGTAGTGACACTTTGTGCAGTTACCAAGTTATATTAATTAGACTAACCAACCGATTTCCCCCTTATATTTATTGAGAAACTCATAAGGCCATGTTAGAAACTATATCTTTTGGCCCCGGCAATTTCTTGTCAAACACAGCTAAATTTGCTCTAACTGATGCCTTTTGTATTGAAAAAAAAAAGCAATTTTGCAAAGAATTCCCATAACTTGTGCTTCCTTCTTCGCGAGCCACAAGCAACTGGTCAGACGCACTAAAAGTTTTTAATTGGAATCTCGCTGAAGATATCATGCTCAAAGACATTACCCCAAGATTATACCAAGAAACCATTCTTGCATCATGTGCTACTGCAAATTCCCTTGTTGTTCTTCCAACTGGGCTTGGAAAAACTGCAATCGCAATGATGCTTAGCGTTCTTCGCTTGACAAAGGTTTCTGATTCTAAAATACTTTTACTTGCACCAACAAAACCGCTTTGCGAACAACATCAAAGAAGTTTTCGCTCGCATCTTTCTCTTGATGAACAATCAATTGTTGTTTTTACTGGCGATGTTACCCCAAAGAAACGCGCTGCATTGTGGCAAGACGCGCGCATTATTATTAGTACCCCTCAAGGTTTGGAAAATGATCTCATTAATGAAAGCATTTCATTTAAAGACATTAGTTTACTAGTTTTTGATGAAGCACACCATGCAACAGGAGACTACAGTTATGTATGGCTTGCGAAGCAATACATGAAGTTGTCTTCAAATCCACGAACTCTTGCTCTCACAGCATCTCCAGGATCTGAGCTTGAAAAAATCCAAGAAGTATGTCAGAATTTATTTATTGAACATATTGAAGTGCGCACAGATACTGACCCTGATGTCAAACCATACATGCAAGACACTGAAAAAGAATTTGTATTACTTGATTTTCCTGTGCAGTACAAAGCACTACACACTATTTTGCAAGAATGTTACACTTCAAAATTAAAAGCGATCTCTGCTCTTGGATATTGCAAAAAAACAGGTTTGAACAAATCCCAATTACTTCAGCTGCAACGTGAACTTCAACGCGAACTTGGCAAAAATAGAGGGAATTATGATGTTATGAAATCATTGTCCCTTCTTGCTGAGGCATTAAAAATTGAGCATGCACTTGGCCTTCTAGAATGCCAAGGAGTTCATCCTTGTTTTGATTATTTGAAAGATTTGCAACTTCAATTTGGAAAAACAAAAGTAAAAGCTGTTAAGAATTTAGTTCGCGATGTTAAGTTTAAATCTGCGTTGCACTCCGCCGAGAGATTAGTTGAAGATAACGTTGTTCATCCAAAACTTCCAAAGATGATTGAATTGATTGAAAAAGAAATTTCTCGTGATTCTTCCACGAAGATATTAGTCTTTAGTCAATTTAGAGATACTGCTGCGCAAATTGTTGAGGCGCTATCTTTGCAAAAAATTCATGCGCAAATTTTTGTTGGGCAAGCAAAAAAGAAAGGCGTTGGTATGACTCAAAAAATACAACGGCAAGTCCTTGAACAATTCCGGGAGGGAGGGTTTCCAGTACTCGTTGCAACATCTGTTGCTGAAGAGGGCCTTGACATCCCGAAAGTAAACAAAGTTATTTTTTATGAACCAACCCCAAGTGCTATTCGTTCAATTCAACGTCGAGGACGAACTGGGCGAAGCGCTAAAGGAGAAGTTACTGTTCTTGTAACAAAATGGACTCGCGATGAAGCTTATAGGTGGTCTGCTCACCATAAAGAAAAACGTATGTATCGTTACTTAGATGATCTTAAGAGAATGAAAAATAAGTTGGTTATTTCTTTGGATAAAAAATCTCCTAGTTCTGAGAAAATTGTTAAACACGATTCTATGAACACTTCACTCAATTCCTTTGTCAAAGAAAAAGAAGTAGTTACTATTGTTTGTGATCACCGTGAAAAAGATAATGCAATTGTTAAAGAATTAATTGATATGGGTGTTTCTGTTCGTTTGTCACAGTTGCAATCTGCAGATTATGTTGTTGCTGGAAAAGTCGCCGTTGAATTAAAGAAGGTTTCAGATTTTGTTGAGTCACTTCTTGATGGACGATTGCTCACTCAGGTTAAAGAGTTGCGTTCGAAGTTTGAAAAGTCAGTTTTAGTTGTCGAAGGCGAAGAAGATATTTACACTGCGCGCCGCGTGCATCCCAATGCAATTCGTGGTGCTCTTGCCTCCATAGTTCTTGGGTTTGGTGTTCCTGTGTTGTACACCAAAGATTCTAATGACAGTGCTGCGTTACTTGCAGTTATGGCAAAACGGGAACAACAAGCAAGTTGTAAGGAGATAGTAGTTCATAGTTCTAAACCACAGTCTTTGCGAGCACAGCAAGAGTTTATTGTGAATAGTTTTCCATCCGTTGGGCCTTCAGTTGCTAAAGAACTTTTATTGCACTTTGGTTCTGTTGAAAAAATTGTTTCTGCTTCTAAAGAAGAATTAC
>CAYTOG010000021.1:0-18190 GCA_964439765.1 uncultured Methanosarcinales archaeon | reverse complement strand
CGAAAACTTTGGAACTATTTTATTGGGATTTTCCCAATGCCTCGGACTTAAAATATTTGATTTCTTCAGAAAGCTTCATGATTTTATCAGAAAGATCTGCAATGATCTCATCTTTACTTATCCCTGCCTACAAAAAATTTCTCAAAAAAAATAAAATTGATCCAAAGACAATAAATTCCAAACAAATATTCAAAAGTAAAGTGCCAGAAACAACAAAGAAGAATTATATTTTTAAAAATCCTAAAATGGATGATTTATGTGTGAGGGGGGATTTACGAAATGCAAATCTGTTAGTGAAAAGTTCTGGCCATTCAGGGAAACAATGTTATTGGGCAAAATCTAATGAAGAAAGATCATTTGGTGAAACTGCAGTTTCTTTAGGGTTAGATCTTAATTTTTCTACTTCAACAAAAAAAACTCTATTAATCAATGGGTTCATTCTTGGAAGTTGGGTAACAGGGATTTCATTTCAAGAATACGCCTCTGCTAATTGTACAGTTATTAATGTGGGGCCAGATCCAGCCGAAATTTTACAAGTGATAAAAGAGCTTGGAAAACACTTTGACCAGTTTATTATTACAGGGTATCCTCCATTTGTAAAGGAATTATTAGATTATGCTAAGAACAATAATTTCTCTTGGAAGAAAAACACAACACATTTTTTAGTGGGAGGAGAAGATTTCCCTGAAAGTTGGAGAGAATATGTAAAATCAAAAGTGCCAGGGTCCATTGTGCGTTCAGGATTTGGTGCATCAGACATAGGTGTTGTTGGTGGGATGGAAAACAATGACACAGTGTTTATAAGAAAAAAAGCAGATAAAAACAGAAAATTCAGAGAAGCCCTTTTCGGTAAAGTTGACGAAACCCCAATGATTTTTCAATTCGCTCTAAATCAATATGTGCACGCTAATAAGAAAAAAGAATTAGTGTTTACAAATATCTTGCCAGAATCAATTCAACCAGTTATCAATTATAATTTAGAAGATATAGGTGGAGTAATCAGTTACCGCAAGATGGAAAGAATTCTTTTACACTTTAATATAAAACGTAAATTCAAAGCACCATCTTCATTTTTATATGTGGTGGGAAGAGAAGATGGGCCAGTAAAATATCATGCCTTTTTCATTTATCCAGAGAACATTGAATCCTGTATTTATAAAAATCAGTTTATTGCAGAAAGATGTACTGGCGCGTTTCAAATGAAAGTATTTACAAGCAGAAAAGGAGATAAGGAATTATTAATTGAGATGCAATTAAAGAAGGGAGTTCGCCCAAGTACAAGATTGCAAGCACTGTTCGCCCAAAAAATAACAAAAACGCTTTCAAAAGTAAACGAAGGATATCTTTCTATTTACAAACGAATTGGTGAAAATGCAATTCCAAATGTGAAATTATATTCTCTCGAGAAATATCCACATAAAGGAAAGATAAAAAATACTTATAGTTAAATCAGAACTAATGGGTTTTGCTGGTTTCTAAAAAATCATAAACTATTTTTGAAATTTCATTCGCATTTGTAATAGTCGCTGAATGCCCAGCATGGTGTAACAAGTAAAATTGGGCATGTTCTTTGTTCAATGAAGAAATCTTTTTTGCGTTCTTTGGAGGACAGATATCATCTTCATCAGAACTAATGACAAGGAGCGGGTGATCAAAATGCTTAAAGAAATTTCGAATATCTTTAAAATGTGCATGAAAAAATTTCTCGCTCTGATCCAAAGTAAAAACAATACTTCGAATAGGGGTTATTTGTAACAAGTGTTCAATTATGTGTAATTGTTCAGAGATGCCTTTTTGTGATAAATCAATATCTTTGAAGTGTGGAAAATATTCATTTTTCAGATGAGTGTTGTACGCAATGTACCTCATGAATCTAGTTGCGAATAAACTATGGTTTAGCAAGTGGTCATGATCAAAAGGATAAACAATAGATGGTTCAATAAGTGCAACAGCGTCTGCCTTTCGGTTAGTTACCATGTGGAATGTTGATGCGATTCCAGCACCGAGGCTGTGGCCAACGAGGATAAAAGAGTGTACTTTTTCTGCCTCAATAACAAATTCAATATCTTTTGCAAATGATTCAATAGAATATTTTTGAAAATCATCTGGTGCATCAGATTGCCCATGGCCGCGCAAGTCAACAGCAATGCAAGGGAATCCTTTTTTCTTAAAAAAAGATAACTCATTATTCCAAGTAGTGTAGTTGCCTCCAACACCATGGAGAAATAATATTGTTGGTTTATCTTTATGGCCACGCTGTCGATGATATGCGATCTTAATACCATCAAATGATGTAATTTTTTTCATCTTGCACTAAAAGGGCAGCTATACATTATTAATGCTTCGCTTAAATAGCATCAGAAAAAAAACAATTACATGTTCATAAATATACTTCTATATTTTCAATATGTGGAAAGTTTATGCTAAAATCATTTTCTATAAATTCTAATGAAAACAAACAAAATGGATAATGAAACAATTGATCAAGTAGTAGAAAGAATTGCAAATAAAAGGAGTTTGCAAGCAAGAGGAGTATATCATTGTACTGCCTTGTGTGCAGAAGCAATTACTGTTATTCTTCTAAGTTGCATTTCTGAAGGAGTATTTCATTATCAAAAAGACAGAGAAATAGAGAATGAATGGCAATTAATTGGTAGAGGGTTAGATGTGGTTTCAACACAGTTGAGCGAACATGCTTGGGAGAGATATTTCAAATTAACTGATATCAGCCGTGCCTTGGGCAAAGCAGTATACCCAATGTTTCAATTTGGAGCATAATGTTTCATTGGGGAACGAAGAATTAAACTTTTTTCAAAACCTCTTTTCTCCTTTCTTCGTTCTCCTTTTATTCTTGTCCCCATACACTGTGTTTCCAACAGAAACCACTAAATTGTGCATTATTCAGACAAGAACTTCCATTACGGCAAACTGCCTTGCATCGAACATTTTGTTTTTTGTTTGAACACCATTCTTGCAATCGTTGTAAAAGAATAATAAATCGATTTGCATCGTCAAGAGGAAAGCGAAGGGAGATTGTATCTTTAGAACTATACAATGATCCAAATTCGCCATAACTTTTGACAATATGTTCAAAATCTTGCTTTGTTTCAGGTTCCAAAGATATTGCTATATTCATAAAATTGTTTTTACTCCAAAGTAGTATTTATAATGTCTGTATATGCTCTATAGTAAAAATATAAGTTTTGTATATATTTGCTTCTATTTCACTATTAAATATCATTTTTGGCTTATTTGTAAAAAGGGGAACAACTTAAGTAAATAAAAAATTGATTAGAACAAAGATTCAATAACTCTTTAGAACATATGTTTATTATGTTCTATATGTTTCTACTCATTAATAACAAATTCTGCATAAACTTTAAATAAAAATGTATCTTGTGTAATCTATTAATTAACTTATAATAGGTGACAAATACAATGCGAGATAGAATGTTAGGTTTAAGTTTAGTTGCGATATTGAATGCTTGTGGTCCAAATGGCCCAATGAATGGTACAAGTGATAGTGGAGGAGATCCAGGATTTTTTTTTGACGATGATGGAGAACCAACTTCTAACCAATTTTATGCAATAGATATTCAAGGATATGAAATAATTAATTTCGATGATGGATTAAAATCAGATGGTGATTTAGATTATTCAGAATTAGATGATGGAGATTACATTTGGGAAACAGGGATAGTAGAATACAATTCTGGTTCAGAAAGCCTAGTATTTAATAATGGGAATCTTTGGGATTCAGAAGACGGGCAATTAAATATTACTCCATATTCTTCATCAACAGTTAATGGTTTATCTTGGAATGAAACTCCTTATTGTGAAAATTTAGGGGGGCACGATGCAGATGAAGAAGAGTTAACTGATTTATTAAATGATTTTTTATCAGATTGTGGAGAACAACTACTAGTATATGATAACGGGTCAAGATTCACAATTTCTCATGCAACAAATTCAATACCTTCAGATCCAGATAACATCTCCTCAGAGGTACCTTGTGTTCTAGGTAACGACGATTACTGTGGGCAAAGATGATTTGATATTATTAAATTTTTTTTAATTTTTAAATTGATTTATTCTAAGTTTGTTTATAGTCTAATAAAATAAATTATATTATAAATGGAAAGATTAAAAAGAGAGGTTTCTTTCTTTATTAATGAATTAAGGTAAGGGTGAAATGATGGTTAAGTTGAAGGGTGTGAGAGTAATGTATTTTGCCTTAATTATTATTGCATTATTTCTTGTTGGGTGTAATTCTGATGACACAATTAATTTTCCGGCAGCAACTTGTGCAGGGGATTCAGAAACAGGGATAATGGGTTCAAATCAATGGTTGTGTTTAAAGGAGAATAATGATGGGCAAACTGTTAAAGAATCTTGTATCCTCAGTGGATCGGGATTGCTGAGAGAACATGAAAATTTAATTGATACAATAGAATCTTTTTGGCAGGAATTGCAAGGTTATATGGATCAAGTTGCAGATGAATCAATATCAGAAGCTAAAGCAAAATCTGCAGTAAGTAAACTAGCAGATTATTTTTTCCCATCAGATTCTTGTACAACAAATTATGACTATGCTATTTCGGGATTTGCAACAGGAAGTGATGATTGGACTAGTGGAAGCAGTGGCAATGATGTAGATAAACTTCGAGCAGTTATTGGTGAAAATTTCCCAAATATGGTTTACTGTAATAATGGTGGTGTAATGGATGGAAAATATGTTTCTCAAACAATTGAAGATGGAGAAACAATAAAATTCCATTTATATTATTGTAAAGATGGAACATGGTATGACCTTGATGAAGATTTAGAAGAATTTGATGAAGATAACGATGGTTCACCATATTTCAGTTCTGATTGGGTTTTTGATTGTGATGATAATAACCCAACCATAGGAATAGATACAAGTATTTTCACTTTTAGTGAAGAAATTCCTATTGAGATATGTGGAGACAAAAAAGATAACTTATGTGTTGCCATAGATCAGTATGGGTATGATAGTTCTACTTCAGTTTATTATGAAAGAGATTCAGAAAGAGAATTATTATCAAGATACGATGAACTGGACGAATGGATTGAAACTTATGAAGAACCTTGGACTCTCGAAGAAACAGACAACTGCGACAACAACCCAACCTCTTGCGAATCTAACTGCCTATTCAAAGATAACGTTTGCGACTACCTCACATTAACAGACATAATAGATACAAGTACAGATGAAGATTTAGATGTTGAAACCGGAACAGGATATTGTTGTGGTGCAGATTATACAACCGATCTTGGATCAACAAAAGATATTGACACTGGAAGTTATGCCTGCCTTAACCAAGAGTTCACAGCACAAACAATATCTGAAGAAAATGATTGTCCTGATGGAGGAGATTGGTGTTGGATCGATGCACAAACAAACAAATTTAAAATTTTCACTTTAAGAGAATTAGGAGAACCAGCATTTGACTTAGTAAGTGATTCTACAACATGGCAAGTATGCAGTGAAAGTGAATATGCTATAGAAGTGAGTGAAGATTTAACTACAACAGAAGGAAATAGATTCTATTGTTTGCAAGAAGGAGATCACTATAGTTTCGCAGAGTGTAGCGATGCAGATGCAGCAGAAAGATATAACATAGATGAAAGTGGAGAAGCTTCTGTAAAATTAAGAACGAGTGGAGATGGAACATTTGCTCTACCTTTAGTTGCATACAGTGACGACCGTTACATAGCAGATTTAACAGACCTTGAAGGATACAGTGAAAATTTTGATGACCTATATACTATCCCCGATACACTAACACAAACAGTTGATTTCATTGGGTACGATTATTTAGAATTCTTTGTGAGGTATACAAATGAAAATATTATTTTACCAGAAAATATTGAATTAATTATTTGTGGGCTTCCTGAAAATGAAGATTCCGAAGAAGAAAGTTGTTCTGAAGGAACTTTATATTTCAAACAAAACGTATTAGGTTATGCAGTCAATGATCCATTATTGCTTACTAATGAATGGATTCATGTGAAAGTTCCAGTAACAGAATGGCCAGATATTGCAAGTGTTATTGTGCAATCATTTGTAGTTGATAATGTAATAGAAGTACAGAATATGTACCTCAGCACTGAAGAATCATATGAATCTGGAAATGGCCCATTAATTTGTTCAGGCGAAGATAGCAGGAAGGCAAGTTCTTGGCTAACAGATTTGGATGAAAGTGATGCAGAAACAGGAATAGCTGGAGAAACAATTTGTACAAAACAATATGGTGACAACGCATGGCTTGGAGCATATGAAAATTATGAAGAAGTATCAAGTGATCAAGCATCTTGTTGTGGAGATGATGCTAACGAATATTACTCAGAGTATAGTGCAAATGATTATGGTTGTTTTAATGGAAGGCCAATTGCAAATGGTGCAACAGCAATGCAAGTAGAGTTTGATGTAACTTATGATACAGACAATTATTCTATTGAGTATCCAACAGCAGAAGTAGTTCTTAATGAATTTAATTATAGGCAAATTGAAACTGGAGATTACCATGGAACAACGGATCTAGAGACTGGAGAACATTCTTATTATTACGATGAAGAAGATTTTGATTATTTACACCGCAGTGGGAAAGTTTGGGATGAACAAATTGAAGATTTAGAAGAATTTGAAGAAACAATTCCTATTGGTTACGCAGCATACGTCATATCTGAGACGTCATATTACTATATGGAAACTGTAGATTTCCAAATTGGGGATGGAACTAGCTTCACTATAGGTTATGAAGATTCCCCAAAAATATTAGCAACAGCAATTATCGAGTTAGATAATTTGTTATATGATGGGGGGGGGACAGGAGAGTATGTTATAGATATAACAAATTATTTAGTATCATCTGGTGCAGAGGAATTATATTTTTTCATGCCGCACAACCAAGAAAAGAAAAGTGACGAAATAACAATATCTTATGAAGAAGGTCTTCCTTCAGAATTCAACATTTACATTGTTGCAGAAACAAACATTATTGCAACAGAAACAGAAGAAGACATAGAACAAACCAACTCATTCTCTTACACGTGCCTAAGTGAAGAATGCATATATGCTCTTCCTGGATTACCACCGTATGAAATAACAAATACAAACCCAGAATTATATGATATGTATTTCATTGGAGAAAACGACCCTAACACTGAAATACTAATAACATCAGAAGGCCAAGATTTTAACGAACTAGGTGTAATCAAAGTAAAATCAATATCTCAACAAATTCTCTTTGACTATGAACAAGACGAACAAGAGGGTGGTTTTTATGGATGTATGGCTGCAAGCCTCATCAATGAAGAAATTCTTTTAGACAACTACAACAACTGCGCAGTGCAAGGAGACTATTACTGCGCACACCAAGATAATAACAGATTAGTAAACACATGGAGTACAGATAGCATAACTGAAGTTGGTTACGCAGAAGTAGAAGAATTTGATGAAGATACAGTGTTAGAATTAATGTCAGAAAGTTACGATGCAACTGAAAGAAATCATTCAACTGCAGTTGTCCCTATGCGAAACATTGTACCGAATGCAGATTTTAACGAAGACAATGGCCAAGATGTTTTATACTGGCAATTGTTAGACGGTTCAAGCACATTAATCGAAAATGAAAATGCACAAGTAGATAATGGAATGTTCACAATAGCAAGCTCATACTCTTTAAAATCGGAAAAGATCGCAATTAAAACATACAGTGAATATTCATACACAGATAGTTCTGACTGTGAAGTATCTGTATACTTAATTGACAAAGATGGAACAAGCGAGTATCAAGCGGCACCAGAAAGTATTGAAACTGGAGAGGCATCATATATTATTATAGATGTTGAAGGAAGTTGTAGTTATACTGAACCAATGCTTCAACGTATCGATGATCAGGGGGCAGGAGAGTATGAATTCAACAGCGACTTTCCTGAACGACAAGGAGCAGCATGTTGTCCAGAGGATATGTGTTGGAACGGGTACGTTTGTACAAACAATATGGCAGAGTACACATACATGACTGAGGAACCGCAAGAAAATCAAACCTACAGATGCATTGATGGTGATTGGACTTATTTAGAACCACAATTTGATTGGAACAATGAAGAGTCAGGATTCTGTGAAAGTTCAGAACAATGTTTTGTAACAAGCAGTCTTAGTGAAGGGGCAGAATATGGTGCAACAGCAGAAGATTTTTATGAAGGAGCATACCCTTTTTGTGTTGATGATGGAGAATACATTCTTGACCATTACTGTGAAGTTGGGGAATGGACAAGTCGGACCAAATTTCTTGCAACAAAATTATTAGAGTTCGCAGAAGCAGATGACTTTGTTTTGTACTGCGCACCGTTTAGGGACGCATTACCTGATTATGCAACTGATGGATATAATTATGAAAATTATTTGGCAGGAGAGGTAAGTGCTGAGTATGAAACAACAGGAGACTTAGGAGAGGAAATATCTGGAGAATCAACCAGTTCTGAAACAATCGAAGTATGTTTTGATGCCATAGAAAATAGTGAAACTGGAAGAAGACTTGTTGCACAGGAGGATAATACTTGTATTAATGCAGTGTGTGTTCTGCAGTACAAAAGCAGCGACACATTTGAAGCAGCATTTGCAACAAGCATGAATCACAACATCACAAGTGACGAATCATTCCTAATCCCATTAGGTATTTCACAAAGCGAGTTAGACACATACTGCACAACAGAAGGTGAAGATAGTGGAGAAGATTTTATTCAATGTGAAGAAGAACTATGGTATAATAATGAAATAAATTCTTTACGGCAAACTGCCTTGCATCGAACATTTTGTTTTTTGTTTGAACACCATTCTTGCAATCGTTGTAAAAGAATAATAAATCGATTTGCATCGTCAAGAGGAAAGCGAAGGGAGATTGTATCTTTAGAACTATACAATGATCCAAATTCGCCATAACTTTTGACAATATGTTCAAAATCTTGCTTTGTTTCAGGTTCCAAAGATATTGCTATATTCATAAAATTGTTTTTACTCCAAAGTAGTATTTATAATGTCTGTATATGCTCTATAGTAAAAATATAAGTTTTGTATATATTTGCTTCTATTTCACTATTAAATATCATTTTTGGCTTATTTGTAAAAAGGGGAACAACTTAAGTAAATAAAAAATTGATTAGAACAAAGATTCAATAACTCTTTAGAACATATGTTTATTATGTTCTATATGTTTCTACTCATTAATAACAAATTCTGCATAAACTTTAAATAAAAATGTATCTTGTGTAATCTATTAATTAACTTATAATAGGTGACAAATACAATGCGAGATAGAATGTTAGGTTTAAGTTTAGTTGCGATATTGAATGCTTGTGGTCCAAATGGCCCAATGAATGGTACAAGTGATAGTGGAGGAGATCCAGGATTTTTTTTTGACGATGATGGAGAACCAACTTCTAACCAATTTTATGCAATAGATATTCAAGGATATGAAATAATTAATTTCGATGATGGATTAAAATCAGATGGTGATTTAGATTATTCAGAATTAGATGATGGAGATTACATTTGGGAAACAGGGATAGTAGAATACAATTCTGGTTCAGAAAGCCTAGTATTTAATAATGGGAATCTTTGGGATTCAGAAGACGGGCAATTAAATATTACTCCATATTCTTCATCAACAGTTAATGGTTTATCTTGGAATGAAACTCCTTATTGTGAAAATTTAGGGGGGCACGATGCAGATGAAGAAGAGTTAACTGATTTATTAAATGATTTTTTATCAGATTGTGGAGAACAACTACTAGTATATGATAACGGGTCAAGATTCACAATTTCTCATGCAACAAATTCAATACCTTCAGATCCAGATAACATCTCCTCAGAGGTACCTTGTGTTCTAGGTAACGACGATTACTGTGGGCAAAGATGATTTGATATTATTAAATTTTTTTTAATTTTTAAATTGATTTATTCTAAGTTTGTTTATAGTCTAATAAAATAAATTATATTATAAATGGAAAGATTAAAAAGAGAGGTTTCTTTCTTTATTAATGAATTAAGGTAAGGGTGAAATGATGGTTAAGTTGAAGGGTGTGAGAGTAATGTATTTTGCCTTAATTATTATTGCATTATTTCTTGTTGGGTGTAATTCTGATGACACAATTAATTTTCCGGCAGCAACTTGTGCAGGGGATTCAGAAACAGGGATAATGGGTTCAAATCAATGGTTGTGTTTAAAGGAGAATAATGATGGGCAAACTGTTAAAGAATCTTGTATCCTCAGTGGATCGGGATTGCTGAGAGAACATGAAAATTTAATTGATACAATAGAATCTTTTTGGCAGGAATTGCAAGGTTATATGGATCAAGTTGCAGATGAATCAATATCAGAAGCTAAAGCAAAATCTGCAGTAAGTAAACTAGCAGATTATTTTTTCCCATCAGATTCTTGTACAACAAATTATGACTATGCTATTTCGGGATTTGCAACAGGAAGTGATGATTGGACTAGTGGAAGCAGTGGCAATGATGTAGATAAACTTCGAGCAGTTATTGGTGAAAATTTCCCAAATATGGTTTACTGTAATAATGGTGGTGTAATGGATGGAAAATATGTTTCTCAAACAATTGAAGATGGAGAAACAATAAAATTCCATTTATATTATTGTAAAGATGGAACATGGTATGACCTTGATGAAGATTTAGAAGAATTTGATGAAGATAACGATGGTTCACCATATTTCAGTTCTGATTGGGTTTTTGATTGTGATGATAATAACCCAACCATAGGAATAGATACAAGTATTTTCACTTTTAGTGAAGAAATTCCTATTGAGATATGTGGAGACAAAAAAGATAACTTATGTGTTGCCATAGATCAGTATGGGTATGATAGTTCTACTTCAGTTTATTATGAAAGAGATTCAGAAAGAGAATTATTATCAAGATACGATGAACTGGACGAATGGATTGAAACTTATGAAGAACCTTGGACTCTCGAAGAAACAGACAACTGCGACAACAACCCAACCTCTTGCGAATCTAACTGCCTATTCAAAGATAACGTTTGCGACTACCTCACATTAACAGACATAATAGATACAAGTACAGATGAAGATTTAGATGTTGAAACCGGAACAGGATATTGTTGTGGTGCAGATTATACAACCGATCTTGGATCAACAAAAGATATTGACACTGGAAGTTATGCCTGCCTTAACCAAGAGTTCACAGCACAAACAATATCTGAAGAAAATGATTGTCCTGATGGAGGAGATTGGTGTTGGATCGATGCACAAACAAACAAATTTAAAATTTTCACTTTAAGAGAATTAGGAGAACCAGCATTTGACTTAGTAAGTGATTCTACAACATGGCAAGTATGCAGTGAAAGTGAATATGCTATAGAAGTGAGTGAAGATTTAACTACAACAGAAGGAAATAGATTCTATTGTTTGCAAGAAGGAGATCACTATAGTTTCGCAGAGTGTAGCGATGCAGATGCAGCAGAAAGATATAACATAGATGAAAGTGGAGAAGCTTCTGTAAAATTAAGAACGAGTGGAGATGGAACATTTGCTCTACCTTTAGTTGCATACAGTGACGACCGTTACATAGCAGATTTAACAGACCTTGAAGGATACAGTGAAAATTTTGATGACCTATATACTATCCCCGATACACTAACACAAACAGTTGATTTCATTGGGTACGATTATTTAGAATTCTTTGTGAGGTATACAAATGAAAATATTATTTTACCAGAAAATATTGAATTAATTATTTGTGGGCTTCCTGAAAATGAAGATTCCGAAGAAGAAAGTTGTTCTGAAGGAACTTTATATTTCAAACAAAACGTATTAGGTTATGCAGTCAATGATCCATTATTGCTTACTAATGAATGGATTCATGTGAAAGTTCCAGTAACAGAATGGCCAGATATTGCAAGTGTTATTGTGCAATCATTTGTAGTTGATAATGTAATAGAAGTACAGAATATGTACCTCAGCACTGAAGAATCATATGAATCTGGAAATGGCCCATTAATTTGTTCAGGCGAAGATAGCAGGAAGGCAAGTTCTTGGCTAACAGATTTGGATGAAAGTGATGCAGAAACAGGAATAGCTGGAGAAACAATTTGTACAAAACAATATGGTGACAACGCATGGCTTGGAGCATATGAAAATTATGAAGAAGTATCAAGTGATCAAGCATCTTGTTGTGGAGATGATGCTAACGAATATTACTCAGAGTATAGTGCAAATGATTATGGTTGTTTTAATGGAAGGCCAATTGCAAATGGTGCAACAGCAATGCAAGTAGAGTTTGATGTAACTTATGATACAGACAATTATTCTATTGAGTATCCAACAGCAGAAGTAGTTCTTAATGAATTTAATTATAGGCAAATTGAAACTGGAGATTACCATGGAACAACGGATCTAGAGACTGGAGAACATTCTTATTATTACGATGAAGAAGATTTTGATTATTTACACCGCAGTGGGAAAGTTTGGGATGAACAAATTGAAGATTTAGAAGAATTTGAAGAAACAATTCCTATTGGTTACGCAGCATACGTCATATCTGAGACGTCATATTACTATATGGAAACTGTAGATTTCCAAATTGGGGATGGAACTAGCTTCACTATAGGTTATGAAGATTCCCCAAAAATATTAGCAACAGCAATTATCGAGTTAGATAATTTGTTATATGATGGGGGGGGGACAGGAGAGTATGTTATAGATATAACAAATTATTTAGTATCATCTGGTGCAGAGGAATTATATTTTTTCATGCCGCACAACCAAGAAAAGAAAAGTGACGAAATAACAATATCTTATGAAGAAGGTCTTCCTTCAGAATTCAACATTTACATTGTTGCAGAAACAAACATTATTGCAACAGAAACAGAAGAAGACATAGAACAAACCAACTCATTCTCTTACACGTGCCTAAGTGAAGAATGCATATATGCTCTTCCTGGATTACCACCGTATGAAATAACAAATACAAACCCAGAATTATATGATATGTATTTCATTGGAGAAAACGACCCTAACACTGAAATACTAATAACATCAGAAGGCCAAGATTTTAACGAACTAGGTGTAATCAAAGTAAAATCAATATCTCAACAAATTCTCTTTGACTATGAACAAGACGAACAAGAGGGTGGTTTTTATGGATGTATGGCTGCAAGCCTCATCAATGAAGAAATTCTTTTAGACAACTACAACAACTGCGCAGTGCAAGGAGACTATTACTGCGCACACCAAGATAATAACAGATTAGTAAACACATGGAGTACAGATAGCATAACTGAAGTTGGTTACGCAGAAGTAGAAGAATTTGATGAAGATACAGTGTTAGAATTAATGTCAGAAAGTTACGATGCAACTGAAAGAAATCATTCAACTGCAGTTGTCCCTATGCGAAACATTGTACCGAATGCAGATTTTAACGAAGACAATGGCCAAGATGTTTTATACTGGCAATTGTTAGACGGTTCAAGCACATTAATCGAAAATGAAAATGCACAAGTAGATAATGGAATGTTCACAATAGCAAGCTCATACTCTTTAAAATCGGAAAAGATCGCAATTAAAACATACAGTGAATATTCATACACAGATAGTTCTGACTGTGAAGTATCTGTATACTTAATTGACAAAGATGGAACAAGCGAGTATCAAGCGGCACCAGAAAGTATTGAAACTGGAGAGGCATCATATATTATTATAGATGTTGAAGGAAGTTGTAGTTATACTGAACCAATGCTTCAACGTATCGATGATCAGGGGGCAGGAGAGTATGAATTCAACAGCGACTTTCCTGAACGACAAGGAGCAGCATGTTGTCCAGAGGATATGTGTTGGAACGGGTACGTTTGTACAAACAATATGGCAGAGTACACATACATGACTGAGGAACCGCAAGAAAATCAAACCTACAGATGCATTGATGGTGATTGGACTTATTTAGAACCACAATTTGATTGGAACAATGAAGAGTCAGGATTCTGTGAAAGTTCAGAACAATGTTTTGTAACAAGCAGTCTTAGTGAAGGGGCAGAATATGGTGCAACAGCAGAAGATTTTTATGAAGGAGCATACCCTTTTTGTGTTGATGATGGAGAATACATTCTTGACCATTACTGTGAAGTTGGGGAATGGACAAGTCGGACCAAATTTCTTGCAACAAAATTATTAGAGTTCGCAGAAGCAGATGACTTTGTTTTGTACTGCGCACCGTTTAGGGACGCATTACCTGATTATGCAACTGATGGATATAATTATGAAAATTATTTGGCAGGAGAGGTAAGTGCTGAGTATGAAACAACAGGAGACTTAGGAGAGGAAATATCTGGAGAATCAACCAGTTCTGAAACAATCGAAGTATGTTTTGATGCCATAGAAAATAGTGAAACTGGAAGAAGACTTGTTGCACAGGAGGATAATACTTGTATTAATGCAGTGTGTGTTCTGCAGTACAAAAGCAGCGACACATTTGAAGCAGCATTTGCAACAAGCATGAATCACAACATCACAAGTGACGAATCATTCCTAATCCCATTAGGTATTTCACAAAGCGAGTTAGACACATACTGCACAACAGAAGGTGAAGATAGTGGAGAAGATTTTATTCAATGTGAAGAAGAACTATGGTATAATAATGAAATAAATTCTTTACTTTATGCAAAAGAAGGAATTAGTTTTGATCCAACATTACTAGATTCGATTATAGATTGGTTCTTTGGAATCTTTGGTGAAGATGTGATAGAAGAATCTGAAGACTTTATCCAAGAAGCTAGCAATTTTAACACACTGTATCTCTTAAGTAAAGAAGGCTATGTGGTTAAAGCAGTACAAGAAGTAGAAGAAGAGAAAGAAACAATTGTTGCGGAATATACTGGGTTTGATGTGCCAGTATGTGATTATGTAAACAATGTGGATGAAGAGTATGTGTTAGTGGAACAATGGCCAGCTGAACCAGAATATCTTGTTGAGTGTGAATTAACAGAAGAGGGAGTATACCGTGTAATGACAGCAACAAATAATGATTATTGGTGGCCTCAATTAACAGCAAAATTACGAATAAGCGCAGAGTAAAATATAAACTAGTGTTGCGTTATTTCTTGGGTGGAAGAGAATGCAAAGAAAAGCACAAATAACTATTTTTATCATTCTTGGGATGGTTATGTTAGTAAGTGCTGCATTTTTGTATTATATAGTTTCAACTGTAACAATTACTGATTTAGAAACTGAACAAGAAACAGGAATTGCAGGAATATTTCAGAAAGAAGGGCTGCGCCTTTTTGTCGACGATTGTATAGAAGATTCCTTGGAAGAAGGGTTAATAAAAATCGGTGAAGGTGGAAGGTTATGGTACGAGTCAAGTGAAATAGAAGGAACGTTAACATTTTCGGAGAATATTAATGGAATAAATTATGGTGGTGGGCAATATTATTTGGGATTAACTCATAGCCCAGATGAAGAATTTCCTGAGAACTATCCTTGCGATGGATTTCTTGAAGATACTCCTTACTTCTGCCAGTATTTATATCCAGATGCAGCAGACTTTGGGTACAAAGAAAGTCTCACACTTACAAATATTGAATCAGATTTACAAAAGTATGTTGAAAATGCAACCCTAGATTGTGTACAAGAATTTCTCTCAAGCGAACTTTCTTATAGTGGTGATTTAGGTGAAGGTGAATTAGATTTAGAAATAGAGATAGAGTCAGATGGAATAAACATTGATATGGAGTATCCACTAGAGCTAATAGTTGAAGGAGAAACATATTTTCATTTAACAGAGTTTACTTTTTTTTACATAAGTAATTTCAAAACATTTTTTCAAAAAGCAGTAACCACTCCACTTGGCAATGAACAACGAGACGTAGATTATAATTGGACAGATGAAGAATTACAATCATCAAGCAGCTATGTTGCACTTTCACCAACATTAACGGTACAAGAAGTTGGAGAAAACACAGAAGGTCTTGGACACAAAATTATCACATACGAATTAGATGCTGGGCACATTTTAGAAAATAAACCATACTCATTTTCATTTGCAATTCAAAACCGCCCACCAGCATTAGATTATATCTCACGCGAAGCTTGCACTGATTATGATTATGTCGCAATAGCTGGATATGAAAGTGAACTAGGTTCTATTAATATCACTGCAGAAGCACATGATCCTGATCAAGACATTATCACCTACACTTTCAATGAAGATGAAGGTTTAGGGGCATTACTGTCTTTTTCTCAAATAGATGACGCAGAAAAACAGTTAGCAAATATTACTGCAGACATCCCAGAAGATTTTTCTCCTGCGGGAATTCATTCAATAATTATTAACAGTACAGATGCTCATGGGGAAGATGATTGGCAAGAAGTGAGGGTATTAATTGACAGGCCGCTTGTTATGGAAGTTGCAGTTGAGAACCCATATGGGCTGGTTGACAGTTCAGTTGCGAATTATTCTTCATCAACGCCGCTGCTTTCTACAGAAGATCCATTTTTTGTGAAAGTTATAACTCCTGAAGAATCAGCAAGTTCAGATGTAACTCAATCTGCATTAATTAAGTACACTGATGATGACAATGAAGGCGATTTTGAATATTCTCTTCCAACAGACACAAGTGAAGAACATTGTTTTAGTTTTCCATGGTCTGGAACTCACACAGATTGTGTGACGGATTACACAGACGATGAGTTAGAAGAATGGAAAGATATACTTGAAATAACACCACTTTACTCTCATATGAGTTATTCTGGTGCAGAAGGAACAACAGGAGTTAATGGATACTTTGAATTAGAGTTTACAGCAAATTATTGTTCAACGTTCAACCAAGAAGAATCTGTAACACAAGATGTATTTGTAGCTGAATGTATTCCTGTAAGAAATAGTACTCATCCATTTGCGTATCCATACCATGAAGTTACAGTTGAAGATGGGAGTTCACCATATGTATATCTTGAAGATGAAGAGATAAATCCATTTTATTCAACGCACAGCTGTTGCGAGTCATTTACAAATACTTATTACTCTGAAGAAACTGAATGTTACACAAGTCCAATTGATTGTCATGGTGCAATTGAAGGATGGACAACAATAAAACCTAATTTAGTTTTAGAGCAGAAGAAAGATTTCTGTAGTGGAGAGAGAGGGAATATTTGTGGAGCATTAAAGGGAGATGAGAGTACGATGGTCTCAGAATTAAAAGATGGAAAATTGATCTGTGGAACTCCAAGCCAATATGACTCTTGCTCAAATGATATTCACCAATCTTGTGAAGGAGAAGAAGCGTGGAGTCATGTAGGGGTTGGGAAAACAACCTGGTGTCATGGAGATATGGGATGTACGGAGGTTTGTTCTGGTTATCCTGTTTACACCGGCCCAATAACAAATTTCGAAGATTATATGTCAACAAGAACAGTAAACAGTTTTGCAATTGAGAAAGACGCAACTAAAGATGATAGTGGGGGAGAGTTTGAGTTTGCTTGTGGATGTGATGCAAGTGGTGTTGAAACGAATGACCCATGTGATTATTATTTAGACAATTCTTTTTCGGGAGTTTGTATGCAGGGTTCTTGTTATTTAAATTAAAGTCCAGAGAAAGGAACAATAGTGATATATTCTAATTCGGGACCGGCACCATACCTGCTTGTTACAACAAATTCTAATTCATCGGTATTCCCAGAACTTTCTGACCAACAATCTTCTTGGCCAAATAAAGAATTACCGTTTACAAAAGCATAAGTGTAACTATCTGAAACAGAGAGTTCTAATTCATTGCGTGTACCAGTTGGTAAACTAACACTGTCTCCCTGTACAAGCCCCTCAGGAGTAGAACAGGTAGCATACATGGAACCATTCCTATGTTCTATGGCAGCCCACCCCCAATCATTATTTGTAACTGTAATTTTATAGTCCTCTCCAGAAACAATTTCTGTGAGTAATAGAAATGAATAATCATGCACTGTTGTCAAATCAATTTCAAAGTCAGCAGAAACTTCAGAGTTTTCACCAACAACCATCATGCCGTAAGTTTCAGAAACATCACCTTCAGTATTCCAAAAAGAAGCTAAAGAACCATTTTCAAAATCGTCACAAAGATATTCTAAACCAGTACAAGTAGTGTTTGGGTTTCCAGTGTCA
>CAYTOG010000020.1:0-18751 GCA_964439765.1 uncultured Methanosarcinales archaeon | reverse complement strand
GAACCAGTTGAGGAAGAAGAGGAAGAATCTAAAGAAGATTCTGCTGAAGAATCTGAAGAGGAAGCTAAAGAAGAAGAACCTGAAGAGAAAGCAGAAGATTCTGAGGAAGAAGAAAAAGCTGAAGAAGAAAAACCTGCGGAAGAGGAGAAAAAATCTGAGGAATAAACATGCCTTATTGCTCAACTAATGATTTGTACCGAATGGCTGGAATAAACAATACAGTTATTTCTGCAGCAGATGCTGCTGAGTTTATTCTTGATGCAGAAGTTGAAGTTGATAGAATAACTTTTACTACCTATTGGGCTAAAGAAGAAGAAGAAGACGTTGTTTCAGCAACTGATGATACGGTAACTGTAAGCGGAACTCCATTTGCTAGTGATGATTATGTTGGAGATTGGGTTTGGGTTTATTCCGGAACTGGAGCTAACCAAGTAAAAAAGATTGAATCCCACACAGATGCAGTCATTACAGTAGAAGAAGATTGGGACACAAATCCAGATAACACAAGTAAAATAAGAGTAATTCATGCAGGACACGATATTTTCAAGATTGATACGAAAGTTGGAAATGGCAAACCAAAAGACTTTTCTGAACGTTGGCCAATTAGATTTTTAACTTCAGTTACTGTTGATGATGTTACTGTAACTACTTCTGCAGTTATTATTTCAAGTTCAGGTGGTTTGACTCTTGGAACAGATGCGGAAGTAACAAGCTGGAGAACACAATTAGATCCTCTTAATAGTGTTCAATACGCTTATGGTGTCTATCCTGTTCCCAGAGAAGTAAAGACTTTAACTGCAATAAAATCTGCAATTTTGGCTTTAGGGGCACAAATGGGAGGCACTTATAACGTTCCAAGCACTTATACTTTGCCAGAAGGAAGTGTTACTGTTGGTCAAGCTTACATCAATATCGCAGAGACAATTAAGAAGTTAGAAGCCAGAGAAAAGGATCTAATTAAGCGAATCAGAAAGTATTCTCGTGTACTTTGAGCAAAAGAAGTTTTTTATATTCTTTTTATTTCTTTAATTTATCAAGTCGCAGGAGCGACTTTAAATAAATACAACCAAGAGGTTATGAATGGCAATTAATTTTACAGCAGATCCTTTCCAAGAGATGATTACTAATTTCTCTAAAACCATTAGTAGAACTCCTGTAACTAAGACTGAGAGTAACATTTCAGGAGATGAAACTTTAACTAATGGCACTCCTGCAAACATTTCTGGAGCTTTTTTTCGTAAAGAAGATGATCACTTTGTAGAACATTTTGGGCATTTGGATAATGCTGATGCTGTAATTCTTGTTCTTCCATCTGTTACTTTAAATAAGGATGATAAATTAACTTACGATGGAGAAGATTATAGGGTTGATAAAGTTGTTACTAGAAGATTAGGAACAACAGAATTTTATAAATTTGCGAGGTGTTTTTCAATTGGTTAGAGAAATCAAGATTAGAAGATCAGATTGGAATCAATTTTTAGAAGATTTGCCAGAATTACTTGGAGAAAATCTTATTACTGGATTAAAAAGGAGAGTTGCTGTTGATACAGCTCGATTGAAAAATAGTATTGAATTAAGGCAAGTAGGAAAAGATTATTTTATTGTTATGGCCGAACATGGACGTTACGTTGAATGGGGTACTCCGCCACATATTATAAGACCAAAAACAGCAAAAGCACTTAAATTTGAAGTTGATAAAAAAGAAAGATTGGCAAGAAAAGGAAAAAGAAGTGAAGCTAATATTGTTTTTGCAAAAGAAGTTCAACATCCAGGAACTATGCCTCAACCTTTTATCAGACCAACATTAAGAGGAGATATTCCTAGAATCTTAGAAAGATTGCTTATGAGGGCTGCTCAATGACTGCCATTAATTTAAAGAAAATTAGAACCGAATGGATCAATTTTCTTAGAAACAGCGACATTTTTACCATTAGTCAGAGAGGAGTTACTACAGATACGGATAGCGGAACATGGGCTGCAACAACAACTCAACTGATTAATCGGCCTAATATTAGAAATATTCGGAGCATTACTGTTGCCGGATCACCTTTAACTTACGGCAAAGATTATTATGTAAATTTTGATTTCGATGATTCAGGAACAATTAAGTGTAAAGTCTTTTTAGAAGCTGCTCAAACCGGAGCTTACGTTATTACTTATGATTACGGCACTGATAAAATATTCTTTGACTTCCCAAAAGATGATTTAAAAATAAGTAATTTTCCTAGAATAGGATCAGGTTTTGTTAATGTAGAAACAATTGATGCAGGATTTGGAGGAGTTCTTAGAAACACTATTGGAATAACTACTATTGTTTATGATCGAAAAACAGACTCTGTTTCAGAATATCTTGATACTCTTAGAGCAGCAATATTTGCAGCTAATAATAGCTTTTTTTATGTTGGAAAGTACACCAAACCAATTAGTGTTGGTCCGGTTATCAAATCTCCAAGAGAGCAGGGTCGAGATAAAATCTTTCAACAAAATATAGATATTGAGGGGAAATTTGTACATGAGAAATGAAATGAGAATAATTAAGTCCAGCATAATGACTGGAATTTGTGAGATAGCTTTAGGATTAATTATGTCTCACTTGGGTTGGCATAACTGGTATTACGAAAGATTCAAGTTTTTCGGAATATTGGGAATAGGAATGATCTTTTACGGTCTTTGGCATTGGTTATTTTATAGAATAGATCGTTATAATTTGTGGCAGAGATTTAAAAGAAAAGTGAGGTTACTTTGGTCAGCATGGAAACGGAGATAGAAGTTTTAAAAGAGATTAGAGATACTCTCAAAAGAATGGAAGAAAACGATAAATTACAATTTAAAGATGTGCACCAAGAACTTCGTGCAATTAAAGTAAGAATTGAACAATTAAACAAATGAGGAAACTATGAATAATCAGAAACAAGCATTATTAATCCATGGAGAGAAATACAGATTCAAGAAGGGACATAAACCTTGGAATGCAGAAACAAGATCAAAAAGAGAATGTCTTAGTTGTAATAATATTTTTGAAGTAATGAAAAGAGAACAAAAGTTTTGTTGTAAAGGTTGTGCTACTTCATATCGATGTAAAGGAAAGCCTATGTCTTACGAAAGAAGAATCAAGTTTAGTTTATCAAAAACAAAAGCTAAAGAATTTACTGGTTTTAAATCTTCTTTAAATAAGAGACTTAGAAATTCTGTAGAATGGAAGATTTGGAGAGAAAGAGTATTTAAACGTGATAATTACATTTGTCAAATATGTAATCAAAGAGGTGGTACTTTAGAACCTCATCATATAATTATGGTAAAAGAGTGCATAAAGTTAAACAAAATTGAATTAATTTTTGAAATCAACAATGGCAGAACACTTTGTTATGATTGTCACAAATTGGTTCACAAAACAAATAGAGGTGATTAAAAATTGCAAATACAGAAGCAGTAGGCGGTGTTGATAGTTTTGTTTTATATGGCCAAGAAACAACTTATGGCAGTGAACAAGCTACAGTACAAACACATTTAGGCTTAATAAGGTCTTTTAAAGCAAGGTTAAATAGAAATAATACTCACAGACGTGGATTTGTGGGAACAACAACAGGCGGAAGAAACGTTGCGAAAGCAGTTCCTGGTTTAAGCGATCATTCAATTGATGTTGAAATGGACGTTTTGAATTGGTTATTTTTGGAGTATGTTTTAGGAGCAATTGCCGGAACAACAACTAAAACTTATACTGAAACAGATGCTCCTCCGAGTATGACTTTGCACAGATGTATTGATAATCCTGGTGCAGCAGCAACAGATCAAGATGCAATCTGGATTGGAACAGTTATTGACTCAGTTACGATTAAATGTTCGGTTGGAGAACCAGTTTCTGTAACTTTGAACATGAAAGCAGGAAGTAAGAAGTTTGATACAACTATATTATCTAAGCAGGCATTACCAACAGTAGATGTTTATCATTTTGCAGGAGCAAGCATTGAGTTACCAAACGCAACACCATTGACAAATATCATTGATACTTTAGAAATTACAATTTCTAACAATTTTGATATGAAAGGCGGACTTGGAAGCTTTAACCCTCAAAATGCTAAAGCGAGAACAAGAGATTACAAAATTAAGTTTACTGTGTCTTATCTAGATAATGCTTTAGTTCAAGCAGTTCAGGGATTAGCAGCACCAACAGATACAACAGAACCAACCGAATATGCTACAATAACTTGTAAATTCGATCTTGCTGGAGATTTAACCACATTTGCATTTACTAAGTTTGTCTTTGATGAACATGCAGATAATGAAGATGTTAACGAAATAATTGGCGAAGATTTAACTGGAACAGCATTCGAGTTAACTGTAACTGAGGTAGTCCATACTTAGAGGTGAAAAATGGAAGATAGAAAAGAATTAACAAAAGTTCCAGGACTTCCTGAAGAAGAAGTTGTAGTAATCAAGAAACTTGGTTTTGGGAGTTTGGGATTACTACGGAGTCGATCAACCATTGCTGAAGTCGATGTTAAGAGTGGGGCAATCAATGCCTCTCTTGATCTTGGCAAATACACTAAATGGATTGTTGTTTTCGGAGTTCACAAAGCTAAGTTCTTTGAGAACTGTAGAAATTACGAAGATAGAGGTAGATCAATTGATAATGATGTGATCTCTTCAGTGACTGGTCAATATCTCTTTAATGAGATACAGAAACTTAACGGATTCGGAGAAATTGAGGAACTAAAAAAAAAATCCCACGAATCATCAAAAAAAGAAGTAGAGGAGACCCAATAAGCAATGACTATATGCGTAGAGCTCGTTTATGTCGAATATTTCGTTGTACACCGTCTCAACTTAATAAAGAAAATTGGGACGATATTGAAGTCATGTCGGCAATTTACGAAGAAGCTGCGAAAGAAGATCCTTTAACTATGTTTATGTGAAAATGGCAGAAGAATTCCTAATTAAGATTATCCCTGACGGGATTGGTGGCGCAGGAGCCGGAGCAGAAGGAGCTGGTGCTTTAGCTGGTGCTGGAGATGTTGGCGGTGGTTTTGCCGGCATTGGCAAAACGATGAAAGGTGCATTCGGCGGAGCAATGAAAGCACTTGGGATTGGTTCTTTAGTAGGAATAATAATTTCTGTTGTATCAACTTTTAGAAGTCTTTTAAGCGTAGTTAGTTCTATTTTTAAATTAATAGGACTACTTCTTCAACCAATTGCAAATGTAGTGACAACTCTCTTAATGCCGATATTGTTTATTCTCAAACCTTTTGTAATCTTACTTAATCAAGTCTTTGCTCCGTTTATGAAATTGGCAATGCAAATGATGAGACAAGGGGCACAGAAAATTGCTGGCGGAGATATTGCCGGAGGAGGTCAATTATTAGCAGGAGCTGCTACAGTTCTTTTAGGAGGAATTCAAGCCATTATTTTAACTTTAACTTCTTCAGTGTTGAAATTACTTCTTCAAGGCATTATTTCAATTACTTCAGCTTTGATTGCTCCAATTTTGAAGTTTTTTGGAGTAACGCAAGAACAAATAACGGCTGGAACTCAAGCCTTAATGGAAGGAGTAGGTGGTTTGGTTGATGAATTAACTGGAGTAGGAGTTGCTTTAATCGCCAATATAGTTTCAACATTAGCTGAATCTACTGGAGCTGATACAAGTCAATTTCGTTTAGATGTTGCTAATATGATTAATGACGTTTTTCTAGGAGAAAAAGGTTTAACTCCTCTTATGCTTAAACTTCTTGGTTTTGAGGAAGGTTTCGGAAAAACTGCAACAGAAAAAACTACGGCAGTGGCATTAGGATTAACAACACATTTCAATACAGAATTTGATGCTTTTAAAACTTCTGGAGTTAATAAAATATCAGAAGTAGTTAGTGCTTTCAACAGTGAAATGCAAAAATTAATTTTTGGTGGCGGTGGTGGAGGAATAAGAGGAGCAATATCAAAAGCAGCAAGATTTGCAGGAGATTTATTCTTAGAATCTCAAACTTACGGCTTAATTAAAACAAAAACATTTGGTTAAAGAAAATGGCAAACCCAAGTATATTAAACGGAGCAGTAACATTCACCTTTCAGGATGGAGATACTGATGATGTTGTAATTGAGAAGACAGGAAACTTAGATGAAAATGCTATTCCTGGAGCGGATAGTGATAATGCTTTTGTAATTGATTTTAACGGAGTTCTAAAAGTTATTACTCTTACTGGAAATCTTAGTACAGCTGCTACTTCGCGAACTGATGTTGGTTCGACAACTACTATTGAAGCTCAGATGGATTGGTTGTTTGATTTAGTAGATGGTGCACAAACTGGTTATACCTTTAATTCAACTTATCAAACTAGCAAAACAGTTTATTGCAGAAGAGTAAAATTTACAGAGAAAGCAGGAGAACCTGAGACAGTTCCATTTATAATTGAGCTCGTGGAGGGATTATAAATATGGTCGTTAGTAATCTTCCAAAATTGAAGGAAGTAATCATTGACGGAGTAGATGTTTCTAGTTTTGTTTTAGCTTTTGAGATAGAAGAGCATTGGGACGAAACAATTAAGGCAGCAAACGTTGTTTTAAAAAGAACAGTAAATACAGTTCTAGATTTTAATGATAAGGAACTTTCTGGAGCAACAATTACAGTAACTAGAGGAGTTAGTCTTGCAACAGAAACTTATCTTTTTAGAGGTTTTGTTAGAAAGATTGATTTTGAAGGCGGATTAGTCAAGATTGGATGCGAAGATAAGCTTAGTATTTGTAAGTACACTATAGTAAATACTTCTTACGATATTAATGTTGATCCAGAAGCAGGAGTCATTAGCGAGATTGTTACAAGTTTAGTTGATGAGAATACTTCTCTTACAATAGATGCTACTTCGGTTGTTAATAGCGGAACTGTTAATGTTATTAAGAAGTTTGTTCTTAGACAAAGAGTTTTGATGGATGCGTTGCAAGAATTAGCTTATCAGTTAGATTATCAGATTTATTATGATCCTGAAACTGATAAAGTTCATTTTGAGCCTAAAGGATATTTAACTTCAGCAACAGTTCTTACTGTGGGAACAGAGATTGTACAACTTCCTAAATGGACTATTGATAGTTCGCGTTTATTTAATAGAATTATCGTTAAAGGAAGTCCGCAGGAGAAACTTACTGTTGAAGGACCGTTTGCTTTAGATGGTGTTGCTCAATCAGATTGGACTACGACAAGCATAACTTTGGATAATAAACCAATTGCTGTAAAAGTTCTTGCAGATGCAGCAAATCCCCCAACAACAGAAAGAGTTGGTGGAATTGAAGGTAGTACAAGCACATTTGATTATGAAGTTGATACAGAATTACTACAAATTGCTTGGTCTTCTACATATACTCCATTAGCAACAGATTTTGCTCAAGTAGAATATACTTTTCTGCAAAGTGTTTTAATAGTAAGAAAGAATAGTACTTCGATTTCTCTTTATACTGGAGGAGAAGCTAAAACAGTAAGCCAATTTAGAGAAGATATAAAGAATGTTGATGATGCAGAAAAGTGGGCTGCTAAACAACTTGCTATGTTTAGCGTTCCTTTTTATAAAACTCAACTTAAAATTAGAAGTACTCCTACTTTAAAAGTTGGAACCGTTTATAGAATTGTTGATAATTCTCAAAATATTGATAGAAATTTAATGGTTAAAAAGATTAGATATTCTTGGCCATACCGTTATGATGAAATTGAGGTTTCTGATCAGGAATTTAGAACTGCCAATTGGGGTAGTGATACACTTGCCAGGTTGAAAAGACTTGAAGAAAAACAAGCTGATAATGATGATCTTCTTGTAGATTTTATTGATTTAGTTAGAGAGTTTAAGTTTGAAAGACGTTACAACAAAATCCTTAGAAGAAAAATATTTGATTCTTATCTTTATAATCATCCAGTTAATTCTCTTATTGAAATGGGAATTATTTTAGATAATTTTGATTCTTCAGATGCTAATTGGACTGAAAGTGCAGGAATCACTGATACAGATGAATCTGGAGCAGGAAATTTTTTAACAGGGACAGGAAGTCTTAAAGTAGAATTTACTGATACTGGAAGTCAAACATTAACAACAACTCAATCTTTTGGAGATGTTTCCACTTATACAGGGGTAGCCAATGGAACACCTTCTCAAGGGACATGCGGATTATGGTGGAAATCACCTAATACTACTGGAATTACTGCAATTAAATTAAGAATTGGCTCTGGAGCAAGTGATTATATAGAATGTTCTGGAAGAGAGTATGCAACAGTAGATGGTTATAATAATTTTGGTAATCTTACTTTCGATTTAAGAACAGCATGGAATTATTATTTATTCGATTTAGATAATCCCGATTCAACAGTTGGAACTCCAGATTGGACTGCATGCGATTATGCAAGAATTGAATTCACTGTTGCTTCCACTCATACTGGTTACGTTGATTATTTAACAATATCTCAATCAGATTTAATCGGTTTAAATGGATATGGAGATCGTTCTCAATTAATGGATGATCCAAAAATGATTATTCAAGGCAAAATGACTTATAAAGAGTACGCTTATGATGATGAATTTCATGATTCAGTTAATTCAACAGCAACTTTTAGCACTATTACAAACGATATTCAATTTACTGCAGGTCAGATTTGGTATTCAAATGCGATTGATATTAGAACAACTCTTTCCTGGATCACTACAACTCTTGGAACTGTTACCGGAACAGTAAAAATAGAAATAAGTTCAGATAACAAAGCAACTTGGCAAGAAATTACTGAAGGGGTTAGAACAGCTGTAAGTAGCTCTGATGGGACAGGAACTTATGTTAGAATTACTGAAAATGCTGGAGGAGTTGCAGCAATTGATCTTACAACAAACGCATTTGGTCAGAACACTGAACCACTTATCAATACTTTGATGGAGGAATAAAAATGGCAAATGGTAGCATAGTCACTAATAACGGAGCGATAGTTATGCTTAATCGTACTTATAAAGCTTCTCCAGATTATTTAGCACCAACAGTTTTCAAGGTTGGAATTAGTAATAGTACCCCCGATGTTACTGACACGGATTTAGATGTTGTTATTCCTATTTCAGACGGAACAGTAGTTGATAATGGAAGTAATCAACTTACTGGAAGCAATGGCGGAGCAAATACAACTGATAATACTTCAAGATTTAAAGAAGGAGCTGGAGAATCAGATGCAAAAGGTCAGAACCTAGTAACTGATGGTTTAGGAGCTAACGCTACAAAAACATGGACTTTAAACCCTTTAACTGCAAATTTTTCTTCAACAGAGCCTTTTGGTTTTTGGCTTTATATTGATGATGCAGCAGATTATGCTAAACTTATAGCTGCAGGAACAGCTATCCAAGTTAGGATAAGAACTAATGGCGATCCTGCAAATCAACATTATTTGTATAATAGAACAAAAGCGCAGTTAGCAGTAGGTTGGAATTGGGTTACTTCTGGATTAACAGATGTAGGAAGTTTAAGCACTGGTGCTGGTGGAGCACCTTCAGGAAATCTAGACGAATTTATAATTGAAGTAACAACTGCAAATGCTACTGATGAATTTAACGTTGCTGTTGCTGGAGAATTAGTTTATGATCTTATGAGAAGATGGGCAGATAGCGATTTAATAAAAAATTATGTTGCTTCTTATCCTACGATCGATGAAACTAATTTAGAAGTTGAAACTAGAGGAAAATTAGCAAGTACAGAAGCAAACGGTTTTGATGTTGATGGCTATGCGGAAGAGAATGAAGATGCAACTCCCAAAATGGTGGTTGAAGATACCATTACATCAGAAAGTAAAGCTAGTACAGATGAATTTATTTTTGTTGGAATCAACAGATTAATATTATAAGAGGTGAATAAAATTGGCAGATGAAAAGGAATTTCCAAAAGCTACAGGGGATCCATTTTTTGTTTCAGAAGCAAATACTTTGAACATTATTTCAGAGATTGAGGCAGGAGAAAATATTACTGCAGGAGAAGTAGTTTATATCAATAAAAATGATGGTAAGGCTTATGTTTCAGATACTGGAACAGCAGATGATATTAGAGCAGACGGTATTGCTTTAGAGACAGTTACAAGTGGAAATGATGTTAACATTCAAAAAGGCGGAACTTACGGAATAACTTGTACAGAAGGAGAAATCTATTATTTAGGTGCTTCTGGAGCAATAACTACTGATTTGAGTGCAGTAGAAATCGGAGTTGCTATTAAAACTAATAAATTGTTTATCAATATTAAACAAGATGATGGAGATACTGTGGGAACAATGAAGCCTTTCCATATGACATTTGGAACAGCAGATTCAGGAACAGATGATGCTGGAACACCGTTCAAATTAACTGAGACAGGACAAAACTTTCAAACAACCATTAAACCAGGAATGATTGTTAGAAATACAACAGATGAAACTTATTCTTACGTTACTGCTGTAGATTCTGATACCGTACTTTCATTAGCACATGACATAATGGATAATGGAGAGAATTATACAATTTATAAAACAAGACAATATAGTGCATTTTGGCGATTATGTGATGGCACTGCGATTACAGATACAGAAAGTATCTATAATGGTGAGAATACTCCAGACTTGTTTGATGCAACTGGTGTATTTTTAGCAGGAGGTACTTACTCTGGACTAACTGGAGGAGCAAGCACACACGGTAATCACGGACCTTCTTTTGATAATGGTACTGGAGCGAACAAAACAGAAGGTTTTAATAACGTTAGCCATCTGCCGCCTTACTTTTGGGTATTGTTTTTAATAAAAATTAAATGAGGGAACTAACATGGAATGCGAAATACTTAAAGTTGAAGAAAGACACGATGGATTTTTTGTTGAAATTAAAGTTGATGGAAAGAAAGATAGTACACTTTTTCAAGAACCGCCAACGGAACAAGATATTCAGAAGTTTATTGATAATATGAAAGAAATTAAGGAAAAACAGAATCAACATTTGGGAAATGGCGGAGTTGGCCATTTGCAGCATCTTGTTGGCAGAAAACTTGATCTTTCAAAGAATGAAACCATTCTGGGGGAATGAAAAAAATGGGACGAATAATAAGTAAATCGTTTAGCTTCGATGGTTGGACATTATGGGAACATATCAAAGGAAGGAAGAAGATGGCAATTACTATTGTCGCAGGAATTCTCGGATATGTTATTAGTGATAGTGCAACAATTGCAATAGTTTCCGGCGGAGTAGTTGAAGTTGCTTGGGCACTTGTTGAATATTACATTAAAGAAAAAAGAATGTTGAGCTAAATAAAGTGAAATTTAAATTTGGTGCTCCAATGAGTTTTGAAATAGAGATTAATCCCTCTTTTGATGTTGAGGAAGCACCAGTTTTATTTGTTTGGATTAAAGAACAAGTTCAGAAGCTTTTTTCCTGGTACAATAAGAGAAGAAAAATTAAATTAGAGAAAAAATTAAACAGATGTTGGATTAAAAACGTTGGTCTTTGGTTTGTTTTCGGGTTTTCTTTAGCAGCTTTGTTAGGGATAGTTATTGTTTTTCTCGCAACAATGTTATAGTTTTGCTTGACCATAATAAGTTATTTAAGTAAAGAGTTATTCTTTAATTTAAGCGGTAAATTACCATATTAGGAACTGGTGGTTGAATTCTTGAAAGGAAATAACCACCCCTGTCTTGATTTCTGAACGAGCCACCAGTTCCAATTTCTTATGACAACATTTTTAAAGAATTAAATATTACCTAAAAATACGTTCAGAAATAAAGAAGGAAGTTTTATTTGCCGCAGCCGCTTAAATTCGGCGGACTACGAATGCCTGATGTGTAAAAAAGACGGAGCGTTTGCCCATTCATGGGACATAAGAGCTGAACTATGGTAAGGCTTTTCTTTGAGTTCTGAACGAAATATTGCTATAATGAGGTAAAACAACGTTGAAAAAGAAAAAGAAGCACAGGAACAGCAAAATATGCTCTGAGATGGGCTTTCCTGCAGTGTTAATGAAATTCTTAACTAAATGTTGGCCGAGTAGTGTGTTTAGCAGTTTAAGTTGCCAACTCTTGAACGGTAATGCTTTACACTGTAAATTTTGGACTCCCCCCCCCATGATTTCTTATGGAACGGAAAAGAATGCCTTTGTGGTGCAAATGGCTTTCTCGGGACCAACTTTTAGCTAGAAGGTAGTACAGATGTTATAGTAAATAAATGTTTCTAAAAAATTAATTACCTTTTAGAGAATTTTTTTGTTTCCATCGGAAATGATCGGGGGGGTGTTCCTTGAGCAAAACAAAGTTTATAAATTGTAAAGAGATTTAAGATTAAAGCTGGCCTTTAGTCCGAATGATCACTTCGTAGGTGTTTTTTCTTCTTGAGGCCAGCCCATTTCTATCGAAACATTTATATAGTTATGGTACTTTATAGTACCATAAAGCTTGAATTTGAGCTTAAAACCTACGGAGATGATGAAAAATGGACACATATAAAGTAACTAAAGATGATTTGGCAAGATTAATTTCAGGAAAGCCGTTAGAATTTATTGGAGAGAACGGATCAGTAAGAATTGTTTACGATGAAATTCGAGCAATGGAAGAACTTACTGAAGAGATTATTAAGAAAGCTACTGAATTGAAAGTCGGAGCAACAAGTAAAATGCGTTTAAAAAAATGATAACTTGGAATGAATATAGAAGAAAACCGATGAAGTATTGGAAAGATAAGATTGTTATGTCTCTTAGGGATATGGAAAATGGGTGGTTTACTATTCCAAAAGGAACAAAATTTGAAATTACAGATAAATACAAAGGCTTTTCATTGAAAGGTTTGGAAATTTGTCAACACTGTAAGATTGGAAGGAAGATATCTATTGCGAGAGTTGAGCCAATAGCCCTAATGATTTGTGGAAACAAGTGAGGAAGATTTTATGATATACTTACTAATTAGATGTAAATTTTGTAGAGAACTTAGCACTGGCCAAACTCAAAATATTATAAATTACATATTCAACTGCCGGAGATGTAATAAAGCTTACAAACTCTGGAACAAAAGGGAAAGAATTTATAATTCTAGAGTTTTAGAAGTTAGTAACAATCCAAGAGAGATTGCTGAAAAGTGTAGAATTGCACAATTAAAGGAAGGTGAAATTGAAAATGAAACTTGAAGATTTAACAATAGATGAACAGGAACGAGCAGTTGATATAATGGAGTGTCAAGCAGGATTTAAAAGACATCCTGGTTATCTTCCAAGTATGGATAAATACTTCTGTGTTCTTTTCACTAAGCCGGAAGATGTTATTCCAGTAGATTGTGGGTTTAGAGGAGAGATATTATTAAGATATCGAGATATGTCTAAGAAGGATGCCGATTATGTTTGTACTTATGAGTGTAGGAGGAACGAAGAATGACTGGAATTAATGTTAAATCGATAATAGAAGACAGAAATAGAAAATCTAAGAAGAAACTCAGAGTTAAATGCAGAGATTGTTTTGCCCCAATGTTTATTGTACTTAGGAACTTTGATAAATACATCGAGGGAGATTGTTTTTGTATTAACTGTAGTGGATTACTAAAACCAATATGGTATGGGGGTGAAGAATGATAACTAAATTAGGAGAAGAGATTATTTGTAATAACAGTGGATATATTTCAAAGAAAAGAGTACGAGAAGTTATTGAGAAAATTTTTGATAGAGCTGGAGTTATTATTGAATATCCAAAAGGAACTAATTATTGGAAATTTTCAGAAATTAAAGAAGAATTACTCAAAGAACTTGGATTACTAAAAGTATTCGGTATGGAATTAAAATTAGATAAGACATTAAAAAACAACGAATTTAGATTGGAGGAAAAATAACAATGGAAAACAACAACCAAATTAGAGAACAACCACACAGCGTAAAGTTCGCTGTCAACGCAAAAGGCCAATGGTCAGGAGAATGTAAGACTTATGCCGGAACTCCGGAAGAAGCTTTAAAGAATTCTCTTTCTATTGCAGAGGAAATTGAAAAAAAGATTAAGGAGAAAAACAATGGCGAAAAATAAAGAATTTGTAGGTAACAAAACTTTTCTATGGGTTTTGATATTTTTGTTCTGGCCAGGAGCAATAATTTACTACTATGCGAATAGAGAATGAGCAAACCTAAACTTACGGTTTATGAACTTGCTAAAACTGATGATCATGTTTCCTTTTTAGTTCGCTTAGAAAAGGCTTTGAAAGTTGAAACCTCATTAATTACAGAAAGTAATATTGATGAAGTTAAGAGAAGATATACAATTGAAGCTCTTCGGCAGCTAAAAGAAACAATTGATCAGATGATTAAGCAAATTCAGGAGGGTTTAAATTGGAAATAAAAGGCACACATGCTGTTCTTGTAATTGCTTTGGCATTACTTGTAGGAATATTCTGGGGAATTCTTATAATGAGTTATTATCAGGAGAGCTGTCCGGATGTTAGATGTGTAAAACAGAAATGTCCTGATTGCAATTGCCAGGAACAGAAACAACTTAACCAGGAAGATATTGTCCTGGAATGTATAGAGATTGTAAACAACGCTGATACGTTAATGGGGTTAGGAAAATGAAATTAGAAGTCGGAAAGGTTTATAGAAGGAAAGGTATTAAAAAATTTATTGAGGTTAAGGAGATTACTTATATGGAACAGAATTTGTTGAATAAATATGTTCCTTATGCTATTGTTTGTTCGGGTCTTTGTGATTTTGTTGAAGATGCTAAAACAACTATTTCTAGAAAAGTAATCTACTATAATGAATTTAAAGAAAAATTTGAAGAATATGTTGAAGATAATTGGAATTTTAAAGAACATTCTGGAATGGTTAATGAATTAGTAGTAACTCAAGTTAAAAAACTTAAAGAAAAAATCTTAGAAGATATTGGCTTATTTGAAGGAAAACCTGCTTCAATTGCAGGAGAAGAGTTAAGAAAAATTATTAACAAGAGGTTCGGATTTTGAAAGAAACCTTTGAAGAGTTTGTAAAGAGAACAAAGAAAGAGTTGGAGATTTTAGAGAAGAAAACAAACGAATTGATCTCTCCTTTCTGGAATCGAAACATTTAAATATACTTGGTACTTTATAGTACCATTAACCTACGGAGTTGATATAAAATGTCGGAAGAAAACTTTGAAATTATTGGAAAAGTTAAAAAAATATTTCATAACGAAAATAATCACGTTGTTGTTGTGCAGAAGAATGACGGTTCTGGAGAACAGAATGTTAGTCATTACGGTAAATGCCCAGAAGATTTGAAAGAACAACAAGTTTACAAGTTTACTGGAAAAATTAAAGGCAAATATTGGAACTATTCTAAATACGAATCTGTTACTAATGCACAAACAATTCCACAACCAACTATTATTGATAATCGGCAGGATTTAATTACTCTTGGCCAGGCAGTTAATTTGGCACAGAAGCATGTAATAGGTTTACATAAAGTTGAAGAGCAATTCAATAAACAACTTTTCAAAGATTTGTCAAAACAATATTACGAGATGATCAAAGAATTACAGAAAGAAATACTTAACAATGGGAATTAGACATTTAAAGCAAATAGAGAAACTTTTGCAAGATAATCCTGATAAGTTTTACACCGCGAGGGACCTAAGAGATTTCTTGCGTTTAAATAGTAAAAGTGTAGCCGAGATTATAAATTACTTGAAGGAAGGAAATCAAGTTAGATCAATAACTAACAAATACGGAAACGAAGCTTACGGTTGGAATCCAGATGTCGGAACACCAAATAAAAAAAGCTAGAAAATGTGTTGTTACGCATGAGTTCGGTGGTAAACGACACTTTTTCAAGGTTGAAAGCCCTTCCGGTAAAACTTACAATCCTATAATCCAAGTAAGCTGCCAATGTGAGTATATGAGCATTCAAGGATCAGCTAATGCAGAGATATGTCCTCACATTTTGGCGGTACTTGGTAAGATTTCAGAAATAGGAAATATTAAGCTTGAATTAAGATAACCATCATAATAAAAAACCAGCGAGGATAAATAAGAATAATGGTTGAATGGGGGGAGAAATCCCCCCGACTCGTAGATTCATACTCACAAATTTGTGATACCCCGATGCAGGGATTCGGGAGTACGGAGGCTAACCCCTGTGGCGATACGTTGTGAGCTGTGCACAGCAAGAGAAATGAGCCTTACGGCCTCCACCATTATGGAAAGGTTTGGCTTGGTCTTTGGAAGAAATGCCAAATGTCAACAAGAAGACCTTAGGGATTAAAATCCCTCCTTTCCAATTGAATTTAAATTAAAAAAAACAAAAAAGGAGATGATAAGAAATGGCAAAATCACCATTAAGGGATTTTTTGAGCGATAGAACGTTAAAAATTTTGGAAGCAATGTGTAAGATTGACGATTGGGCAACAAGTTCTCAAATTAGGAATCTGGCAGGAGTTAGTGAAACAATATTTAGGCATTCAATAAGAAAGCTTGAAGATTCTGGTATTGTTAAATCAACTGGTGAAGAAAGATTTAATCAATGGAGAATAGATTCAGATTCTGAATTTGGTTCAGGAATTATTGGTCTTGTTAATTATCACTTATGAACTCATTAATACACCTTCGGCGCAATGAAGCTCTTAATTTGCTTAGATTAGGTAGTCGTAAGAAAGGAGAAGTAAGGTTTAGTTCAAACGAGACTACTGAACATCGAGCAATGAAAGAGTTGATTTGCGCAGATTTAAGAATTGAAGGAAAAGAGTATGTTACTGAAGCAATTTTTAAAACTGGCGGAAGAGCAGACATTTTAGTTCTTGACGATTTTAAAGTAATTGAGATTGCTGTTACAGAAAGTGAAGAAAGTTTGCAGAATAAAGCTGAAAAATATCCTAAGGGATTAAAAATTGAGGTAATTCGATGTCAAAGAAAAAAATAAAGCTTTTAGGTTATAGAGATAGCAATTGTTTTTATTGCCGAATGAAAGGAGAATGCAGAATAATTGAAGATGATGGAGAAATTCTGCATTTGCATAAGGAATGTTACGATGTTATTTATGGCGGAGGAGAAGATGTCAATTAAAACTTACTTTTTAACTAGATCACAACTTGATCAAGAAATTAACAATTTAAAAAATCATTTAAAACAAGCTAATAATCTTCTTAATGAAAAGATTGAATCCTGTGTTGCTAGAATTAAAGAGATGGATCCACATAAATTTTATTTTGTAGTTCTTCCAGGATCAACTCAAGAAGAATTGCAAAGAGTTCAAGACTTTCTTAATATCGCAGCAAAGAGGGTTGAATGGACTGTGCCTAAAATATTTGCTTTAAGTCAGAAATTAGAAGAATATTCCGCAGGAGAAATCAAAGATATTCTCAAGGGAAAAAGAGGTGGTTAAGATTTATAGATTTGTAGTAAAAAAGAGGTATATTGATTTGTTGATTGACATTTCTTACGGAATGGATAATATTAACGATCTTAGTAAAAAGAGCGGAATGAATTATGCCCATTTAACTAGAGTAATCAATTATTGGGTCCAGAAAGGATTTGTTCAGAAAACCAACAAAAAGTATATTCATTCTGTTTCTCTTACTCTCGCCGGAGAAAAAGCCGTTGAGATATTGAAAAAACTAAAAAAAACATTGGAGAGTGATAAACATGCAACCACAAATGCCAGGCAAACAGCCAACAGCTAAAAGTGTAGAAGAAGTAAAATTTGAAAGAAGTTACGAAGTAAACGAAGAAACCGCAGAAGTTATTATGACAGAAGAGTCAGTTAAGAAACTTACTTTTGATTATAGAGAGTTTGTAACTTTTGTGAGAACTCAAGAAGGAATCCTTGAAAACATTAATCAACAATTAAGTGAAGAAGCTAAAAAGAACCTTCTTAAATCAAAAGAAAATGCACAAAAAGCTTTGGATATGATGAAACCACACTTAGAAAAGTCTGAAGCAGCAATAAAGATTGTTATGGAAAAGAAAAACCATGAGAAAAGAGTGTCCGTTATGAAAGACTTCCTTGCTAAGAAAGAAAATGAACGTAATTTAGGAATCTTGCAAGCTTTTAAGAAGAACACTAAAGATGAGGAGTGGAAAAAAATACTTGAAGATTTGACTGATGATGAAAGAAAAAAGTTGGTTCATTGTCAAGCTCTTTTAAAACGGCAGGGAAAGAAATAAATATAAGAAATGATTAAAACTTTTAATTATGGCAAAAGGATGGCACTGCAGGATTTGCGGAAGAGAGATCGAAGGAGATAGTAGACTCCATGTCATTGGCCATAAAAAGAGTTTTTGTCTTAAATACAATATTCCGGCAGAGCATTATCATAAGATTGATTGGGAGATGGTTGTCAATGATGCTCTGTTTGGAGTTCCCGAAGTGCCAGAGAAACCAAAGAAAAAATCGGAAGAGGAAAAAACATGCCTATCGAAATGGATATGATTGAGGTTGAAAAAAAGGATAATGATTTTATAATTCCTACTCCAGAAAGTCTAATTCAAGAGATGGGTCTTGTTAAATTAGCAAATGAACTTCGAGCAAGGTTAACTAATCAACTTATTGAAGAGAATCTTCCTAAATGGTCGCTTTTTTTAAGAAAAAAGTTTAAATTTTTTCGCAAAAGAAGAAGTTACTTCGTTGGGATTAAACCTTTAACTCTTTATGAGAACGATTATTTGCATGAGAGGATTGTTTTCAGTAAGAACGATGAAGAAATTGCAACAAGAATTTTTAGAATGAGGTTTAAATGAAAATCGAAACAAAGATGTTTGATAAGAAAGGAAAACCAATTGAGCAAAAGATTAGAAGGCGCAGGAAGTTACCTTTACAC
>CAYTOG010000019.1:0-19256 GCA_964439765.1 uncultured Methanosarcinales archaeon | reverse complement strand
GTGCTAATAGACAGAGGACAGAGAGCTGAGCTCTCGTCCTCTGCATCCAGGCATATCCCAATAAGCGTGACGTTTCATATGAATACGTGAGTAACAAATTGCAAGTGCTGTGATAATTAATAGGATCCAAATTTGAGAATTATAAAAGAAGTTTCCAAAGAGAAATGCCAAAAACCAAGCACGTGCGACATGAACGCTTGGAATACTGCTAGCTTCAATCCTCTCAATCCAGGTGTTTTTTGGTAATTCTTTTGGCCTTGGTTTATAATATATTAATCGAATTCCAACAGCTACTACTGACATAATTATTAAGCCGATCAGAAGGAAAAGCACAATGTTATTGAAACCTTCTAGAAGGAATAAGAATAGCATCACCGCAATGAAAAAAGGAAGTCCACCAAGTGTTGTTATATCACGAATCATACTTTCGATAAATGTATTAATTAGTTTCTTGCTCATTTGTTTTTGGCACCTATTTGAATTAATAAAAAAAGATTATACACATAGTTCTAAATCTGGCATATCAGCACAGATAAGTTCACTTAATTCTTCTTTACCAATATAACCACGGAAAATTTCATCATTAATAACCATTGTTGGAAGATCTTCAACTTCATATAACGAAACGAGAATCTGAACAAGCGGTTCTTCATTTACAATAGCTTGATCTATTGGAAATACTAAAAATGATGACTCTAGTAATGCTTTATAGTAACTTAATACAGTCCCTTGATTGTTACAATCTTGACAGTCTTCTGAGTAAAAATATAGAACCGTCATCATCTCCATATCGCATTCATCGTTTGCTTGATCTGCAAGAAGCCAATAACGAATGTTGTCTAATGTATATCTTCGTTTTAGTAAAATGAATTCTTCATCTGAGAGAGAGTTTTCTTCCTCATAATCAACTATTTTGGCAAGAGACTCCGAAAGATCTCTAACTGAATCTCTAAGAGATGCTGTAAGTATTGCACAACTACTTTCAGAGTTTGAAGTTGGAAAATTTGTAAGGAATAAATATTGTAATTGTAAACTAAGGTATTCTACATCTTGTTCTTGATTAATTTCTTCTGCCCAATCATATCTCTCCTCTTCTAATATGAAACCTAAAGTAAGACCTAAGCTAAAAATTAAAAACGTTAAGACTCCAGCAATAATATATTTGTCTGTGCTAATTTTACGAAATTTATTCTGATTGTTTTTTGGTTTAAAATCAACATGTGATTTTTTTTTGAGCCTGTTCTTTATGGTGAATTGTACTCTCAGTTTCTTTCATTTCTTGAGACATTTTTTTGTTTAAGAATTGCTCGTTTATAAGTATAATGGAAGAAAAGAGATACTTAACTTAATTTTGATCTTATTAAGGTCTTTTCACCTCCCCTTTGCAGTCGAAACTTATAAAAACCAAAATTACTTCTTCATTAAAGGAATTATTAGATTTGGTTGTGAATTTATGGAAGAGCGAAAGATTCTCACTGGGATGTTACTATTTGCATTAGTGATTTCTGTTGTTGGAACTCTTTTTACATTTGATCAACTTGAAGTATACAAGCAAGATTTTACGGGGGCAGCAACTGGCCAAGTTGATCTGAATATCACTGAGGAAATTTCAATTAGTTTACCAAATTCTACAATTGACTTTGGAAATGGTGTTGTTGATTTAAATTCAAGTTTTGCAGTAGTAGATAGCAGAGAAATTTATGATACTGATGGTGGAACTTGGGCAAATATCTCAGATAATATCACGGTTCGAAATGATGGAAATGTTGGAGTGAATATTACTATTCAATCTAATGTTACCCGTGGAAATGAGAGCGATAGCTTTATTTGTCAAGGAGATTCTGATTGTGGATCAGCATTTGAGAATAACTCTGGGCCTCAATTAAATTTTGCTGTAATCTGGGCCGATAATGAAGAAGGATCGTGTGCAGAAAATTTACAAACTAACGCTCAACCATTTGTAAACCCTACTGGTGCAGTAGGTAGCACTATTAAAGGGTGTGGTTGTTTGAAAGCAAGTTCTACTGAAGATGAGATTGCTGCATCTTTGAAAATTGGAATACCTGATGATGCTAGTGGTGAGAAATTTGCTACTCTCACAATCTCTGCGACAACTTCTGGAAGTAGCTGTTGATATTAAAATAATTTAATGTAATAATCATATCAAACGTGATGTTGGATTGTTTCTTCTAGTCGAAAGCTATATAAGTTAAATAAGCTTTTCTTAATACTTAAGGTGTATCATTAGTTTAATCACTTTTGATAAATAAGAGGTGAGCATATGGCAAAATCACAAGAAGTAAGTAACAAAACTTTACTAATTTTAATTGTTGCAGTTACTGTTGTAACAATTGTAAGTACTTGGTTTATTGTTGACACTGTGTTTAATATGAACATTGCTGAACAAGGAACAGATGAAACAGGCCAAGTTTCTTTAACAATTACTGAGCCAGAAGATTCTGTTGCAGTAAGTGAAGATTATGAAGAGTCAGTTGAAACATCTGAAGAAGAAGATGAAGAGATAATAGCAGATGAAACTGAAGAAATTGTAGCAGATGAATCAGAAGAATCTGCTGAAGAGTTGGAGGAATAAAGAGAATGGAAGAACATAAATTACTTACTGGAATGTTGCTTGTAGCTTTAGTTGTTTCAATAGTTGGAACAGTTATTTCTGTTGATAGAATAGCTTCAATTAATGGTGGGACTGATCTTACTGCATCAGCAGTTGGAACAGCAGACATAGTAGAAGATGTTGCTCTTGAAGTAGAAGAGGCAGAAGAAATAGTAGCAGAAGAAATAGAAGAAGATTCTGAAGTATTAGAGTAGCAAAGAAATTTTTCTTTTTCATTTATTTTATTATTTTAACCTTATATTGTTTGATTTTATATGCCAATGTAATAAATTGATATCATAGATAACAGAAGAGTTTATTAGTGGATATGAGTATAGTATGTTCTGGTGTGTTGATGATGGGCAAAAGTATAATTCTATTTACTGTTTCACTGTTATTGTTAGTGTTATTTTCTGCAATGGCTCATGCAATTGGTCTTGCAGGAGATGGGTTATATGTTCAAGAGACTTATTCTCCTGGAGAAACTATCACTTATTCATATGAAGTTCGCCAATCTTCAACTGATAATGAAGGAACAATCCAAGTTTTTGTTGAAGGAGACCTTTCAGAATATTTACACCCTTCTGTTGATTCTATAACTCCTTCTGATGGAGATAGTTTTATTTTCACAGTGGATTTCATAATGGAGGAGGATAATCTCCCCGAAGGAGGAATACAGTATGGGAGAGTTTGTGCGAAAGAAGCAAGCTCTGAGGATACTGGTGCTGTTGTTGCATTAACGCAGGCCTGTGCTGTCTTTGAGATTCTTGTGTTGTATGATGGAAAATCTCCTTCCCTTTCTTTTGAAATAGAAGAATCAACTGGAGAAATTGAATTCCTTCTTCATCTTAGCAACCATGGAACTGAAGATATTGAAAGTAGTTATGCAAGTCTTAGATTATACACCCCTGATGGCGAAGAGTTTGATTCTCTTTCTATTGCAGGAGGAACCGTGTCTTCAAGTGAATTAATCACCATGAGTTATAGTTATGATATTACTTCACTTACTCCAGGGGATTATACTGCACTTGCAGTTGTTACTGCAGATGATGATACTATTGAATTAGAAAAAGAATTTACTGTTGGTTCACAAGATATCACTTTGTTTGATTATACTAGATCTATTGAACTTGTTGGAATTCAAAAATTGTACTTTACAGTTGTAAATGAATGGGCTGAAGAACAAACAGTAGACATGGAACTTAATCTTGGTGCGGAAACAATAGATGTAGAAGAACAAACCATTCCTGCCTGGAGCGAAGCAGAATTTATTTTGTATGTTGATAGCAGTAATTTTGAATTAGGCGAGTATACTGGAAATTTACGAATATCTTTTGGTGAAACATTAAATGAAGAAGCTGTAACAATAACTTTTGTTGAAGAAGGATCACTCGAATCTGAAGAAAGTTCTGGCGCCCTTGCTGGTTTGGCAATGTCTTTTGGAGCAATTGGAGAGAATTCAACTTGGTTAATTGGTGGTGGAATAGGGATGTTAGTTGTTCTTCTTGTAGTAGTATTGCTTTATCTACGTCGAAGGAATTATTATGAAGAGGAAGAAGATGATGATGATGATTTCTGAAAATACTAATAAAAAAGGTAAAAATTCTATTCTTTTTGTTTTGGTCATTTTATTTTCGACAATATTATTGTCAATATTTGCAAGCCTTGCATTTTATTCATTTTATATCATTCAAGATGTCAAAGTACTTGAAATGGAAGTTGGGGTTGAGGATGTAGTTGGAGTTACAACAGAAAATGATAAATTGTATTTTGGAACAGTCCCCCCTTTAATTGACAGTAGTGCAAATCGAAAAGCAACCTTTCAAAATAATTATGATTTTCCAGTTGAAGTTAGTGTTTTCTTTTCAGGGGAAATGAAAGATTGGGTAACGTTAACTGAAGAAAATCCAGTATTCCTCCCAGGGGAGACTGGGTATCTTTATTTTGTTCTTAGTTTTGGAGAAGATCTTCCAGAATATGGTTATTACACCGGTACTGCAAAAGTGTATGTGAAAAGGGTTTTGTCATAAAGTTTGGCCTTTAAGAGAATTTCCAAATAATATCGTTAATGTAATGAATGTTTTCTAATGATTTTCCAGTCTTTTGTGTTTCCATATCTTCTGCGTTTAAAATAGCTTTACCTATACAAATTGCCTGTCCATGGGTTTCATCAACAATTGCAATAATATCGCCTTCTTTTATTTCAGGATTTATTTTTGTTATTCCTGGCCTCATAATGTCAGCTCCCCCTGCAACAAATTTGATTGCGCCCATATCCACAATTATTTTTTTAAGAAGATCAGGGTGAGTTTGTAAGAATTTAAGGGTTGGGATTAACCTCTCTTTGTAATAAAAAAATGCAGAATTGTTGTTAATAAGAATTAATTTTAACCCTTGTTCTTTATCTTCAACAGATTCAACAGAATCCTTTTTTGAAATTTTTAGTTCGTACCCAGCGTGTTCTAGTTCTTTATTGAACAATTTTGCTTTGAGCCTAGTTTGTTTCATGTAGTTTTGTGTTGGGGTAAGAAGTATTTAAAATCTGGTGTTGTTAATTAATAAATTAAACCAATAAGTTCAGGTGCATGGACACCAACAATTGATCCATATACTGTTGTAGCTTTTGTTTCAGTTGCTAATGCTTCAAAAGCGGCTTTTACTTCTCTTGAATCTGGTGGCGTTCCAATTACTCTAAATCCACAACCAGTTTTTGAAGGAAAGAGTTGAGCAAAACTTCCTTCTTTGCCAAGATCTCTTCTGTACCAACCATCAATTGAATCAGGATCATATCCTAACATGGGTGCAATAGAGTCAAGAGCAACAGGTCTTGGGCAATCTAAAAAATATTGTGGCATAAAACTCAAAAGAAAATATTTTGTTTATAAAATTATTCTTTTCTTTACACATCAACTTCTTCAAACTCTTTTGCATGAGATTCAATGAAAGCTCTTCTACTTGGAACATCATCACCCATTAGAATTGTAAACATTTTATCTGCTTTAATTGCATCTTCCACAACAATCTTTCTAAGCATTCTTACTTCTGGATCCATGGTTGTATCCCACAATTGACTTGGGTCCATTTCTCCTAGACCCTTATATCGTTGTACATTTACATTTTCTCCCATTTCTTCTACTGCATCAAATTTTTCAGCATCAGTATACACATAGCGCATTTGTTTTCCTTTCTTTAATCTATAAAGTGGTGGCATTGCAATGTAAATATGTCCTGCTTCGATTAATGGGTTCATATATCTGTACAAAAATGTAAGCAATAAAGTCATAATATGTGATCCATCAACATCAGCATCTGTCATAATGATCACTTTGTGATATCGTAGCTTTGTGATATCAAACTCTTCACCAATTCCAGTTCCAAGTGCAGTGATTAAAGCTCTAACTTCATTATTTGCAAGTGCTTTGCTTAATCTTGATTTTTCAACATTCAGAATTTTTCCCCTAAGTGGCAAAATGGCTTGGAATTCTCTATCTCTCCCTTGTTTTGCTGATCCACCAGCTGAGTCACCCTCAACAATATAAATTTCACACTTTGAAGGATCTTTGTTTGAACAATCTGCAAGTTTTCCCGGAAGACCAGCACCTTCTAATGCATTTTTTCTTCTTGTTAGTTCTCTTGCTTTTCGTGCAGCTTCTCTAGCTGTTGCTGCATCAATACTCTTTTGCACAATTAATTTGATTGTTTGTGGGTTTTCTCCAAAAAATAATTCTAATCCGTCTCCAGTAATTGAAGAAACAATTCCATATACATTGCTGTTTCCAAGCTTTGTTTTTGTTTGTCCTTCAAATAATGGTTCTGGAACCTTTATAGAAATAACTGCAGTTAGTCCTTCTTTAATATCATCACTTGTTAACTTTACTTCTTTGCCTTTTGGAGCATACGCTTTAGCGAAGTTGTTAAGTATTCTTGTGAGCGCAGCTCTGAATCCAGATAGGTGAGTTCCACCTTCAATTGTATTGATATTGTTAACGAAAGAAAATATTTGTGAACCATAACTTGCGTTGTATGCTAAAGCTATTTCAACTTCAACATTTTCTTTTTCTCCTTTAAAATAAATTACATCATGGAGTTGTTGTTTTCCTTCATCAATAAATGAAACAAATTCTGTAATTCCATTATCATAATTAAAATGGCTCTTTTTTGGTTCGCCAGCTTCGTTTTCTTCACGAAGGTCCTTTAAGGTAATATGGATTCCTTTGTTTAGGAATGCAAGTTCTCTTAGGCGCTTTGATAAAATATCATAGTGATAAATTGTTTCAGGAAAGACTTCTGGATCTGGTTTAAAATGGATGGTTGTTCCAGTTTCTTCTGTTTCATCAATAATTTCTAATTCATTTTGAACCTTTCCTCTGTGATATTCTTGTCTATGAACTTTTCCTGATCTTCTAATGGTTGCAACAACCCATTCAGATAATGCATTTACTACACTAATACCAACTCCATGCAAACCACCAGAAACTTTGTAAGAATCTTTATCGAACTTTCCACCTGCATGAAGTTTAGTCATAACAACCTGGACGGCTGGAACTTTCAATTTTGGATGAATATCAACAGGAATTCCTCTTCCATCATCAACAACCGTAATTGAATTATCTTTGTGAATAGTGACTTGAATATTATTACAGTGGCCAGCTAGGGCTTCATCAATAGAATTGTCAACTACTTCATATACAAGATGGTGGAGACCACGAATGCTAGTATCTCCGATATACATCCCTGGACGTTTTCTAACAGCTTCAAGACCTTCTAAAACACTAATATTTGATGCTCCATACTCTTTTTTAGGAGCAGAAACTTCGTCTTTTGATTCTTCAGTTTTAGTTTCTGATGTTGTTGAATTGGCAATTGATTCATCAGGAACTATTTGACTCATCTGAGGCGTTTCTTCTGGTTGGGTACTTTGATCTACTATTGGGTCTGTTGTATGTTCTACTGGAACTACTGTTTTCTCAAGAACTTCTTCTTCGAATTCTTCCCTTTCTTGTACTTGATTTGTCACCATTTCTTGCTCTTCCTCAGTTTCTTGAATTGGAGTTTCCTCACTAGAATTTTGCATATTTGCATCTGCTTCTTCAGAGCTTTTTGGAGCTATTTTTGAGAAGATTTTTTTAGTAAATTTGCCTAATTTCATAAGGGTCTCTTTTTTTATTTTCTCGTCGGTAAATGACTAATTCTTAGAGAGTTTAAGGGTTTATAAAGTTGTTGCTTTTTGAAGGTAAATTTTGTAGAAAATGGTGTTTGAAGATTGCTGTGAAAAAAGTGTTAATTATCAAGCTCAAACATGATCAACTCTTCGCCCTTCACATTGATTTTTTTCTCTTCTTGAAACCTGTAATACTTAAGTTGATGCGCAATAAATTCTTCAATTGGCTCTTTGACTAGCGTTATAACTGTTTTCTTTTTAACAGCATCAAGATATGACATCATCATCATTTTTTTGTAATTTTTTGATTGCGGACCTTCTTTTGCACTAAGGCTATGAAAATAAGTAAAATCGTAAAAGACTTCATCTAAAAGTTGTTTGAAAATAGGAATAGATTTGAATTCTTTTGTTGTTTCAATTATTTTTTTGTCAAATCCAAGAAATGCAGAAACAATTTTATCATCCACTTCAAATACTTCACAATAAACTTGCTTGCTCCCTAATATAGATTTTAGAAGAGATTCTGATAATGGGATTATAGAATTATTTGTTTTTAGAAGTTCAAAAACAATCCTTGAATCTTCTTTTTTTGCTTCTCTAACATTCATTAATCCATCACCAATTTTATAAGGAATAAGAATTAGTATTTAAAAAAATTTGGTTTTTTAGAAGTAATTATTAAATGTGTGGCTTAGATTGTTATTTGAAATGTTATTCGTCAAATAATTCTAATAATTTTTTTCTACAATATTTTGGAAGGTATGTAAATTTATATTTTTTATACGCAATGAGGGTTTCATAACGAATAATCTTCTCTCTAAAAGCCATCCTAATCTCATGCAAAACCTCATGAAAACCATTTGGATCGTCGGTTGAGACATAAATTATCACATTATATTTTCCAATAGCTTTTGCAGCCCAAATAATATCTTTGTGGTCATTACAAAAAGTTTCTAATTTCGCATCAACTTTATGGTTTAGCGGCCTTACTTTAAGCATAATAGTATATACTTGTTGTCCCAAAGCCGAATAATTTATTGCAGCAACATATTCTTTAATCAATCCTCCTTGTTCCATTTTCTTTAAACGGTATGAAACAACATCTGCTGTCATTTTTGTTTTCTTCGCAATAGTGCAAATAGGCATTGTTGCATCATCTTTTATCACAGAAAGAATATCTAAATCTTTTTTTTCGACTTTTATTTTCTTAATAGTTTTTCTCTTCAAATGAGTAAAATTGTTTGGAAGCCCCTTTATAATAGATTTATTTCCAAGATATGTTTTTGTCATCAAAAATATTTCTTGCCCCCCTAAATGTTGACCTTCAACATCAAATAAACAGGCCAAATTTTGTTCTAACTCATGAATATCTATTGCAACAAGAGCAATTTCAAAGTCATATACACCATCATATTTGATTATTGCTCGAATAAAAGGTAAATCACTTACACTTTTGATGTAATCCTTTCTAATCCTTAGTTCCGGATCACTGAGTGTTACAAATACATGACAATTTATGAAACCAAACTGTTCTACGTTAGTTACTACTGTGTATTTTTGAATAACTCCTTTTTTTTCTAGCTGTTTTATTCTATACCTCACACTCTCTCTTGAAAGCCCTACTTTTTTCCCAATAACAGAATGACTTTGCCGCGCATTATTTTCAAGAAGCCACAATATTTTTTTATCTTTTATAGTTAATCTTGCAACCTTGGATTTCTCATTAAACAGTTCATACTTCATATTTTCTCATAAAACGGAGAAATATATAATATTTTCCTTTTTTGTCAGGATTTTTGCTCTAAACTTTTATCATTCAATGTACCTACCTATTATCTAAAGATAACGGAGGAAATAACAATGGTAATGAAATATATGGCATTAGCTGCACTTTTAGGGAATGGAATCCCTGAACAATTAGGAAGTGGTTTTGATGGGGGATTAAAACAACCGCTAGAACAATATTCTGCTGGTTCACAATACATGGAAGCACTTTCAGCTGCTGGTACAGTTGAACGATTGTTTGATATTAGTGTTGATCTTCCAGACACAGCAAGAATAAGTTATGAGTCAAAGGTAACTTCCTCTGGCTTAGTTACTCTAGCTTCAGTTGATTTGTTAGGAGATGGTGTAACTAAAGATGATTTAGTTATAGCAAGATCAAATGATCTTGGTGTTTGTTTAACTTCTCTTAATTCATATACAAATGTTCTTTGTGGAGGAAATGATGTCTCTGAGAACTCTTACGAGCCACATTCTACAATTGCAAGAGATTTCTATTCAGTTGTTGGAGAACAAGATCTGATGGATAGATTGAGGGATGAAAGGGGAAAAATATTAATGGATCATATGGCTAAAGATGCAATGAGTTATAGGGTGCCAACAACTGGGCCTTTGTTAACAGATGTTTTAAGAGAATAATTTAATTATTTTTTTATTTTTATTTAATAGTTTTTTGATTTATCTTTTTTAAGTAATATTTGATAATTTATACTTCATCAGTTCTCCACTTACAATTAACTTCCATGTTGTGTTCTTCATCTTTTCGAATGAATCCTTCCCATGCAATCATAGCACCTTGATCACCAGCCAAATCCATTGGGACTTTGAAAAATGTTGCATTTCTTTCATGACACATTTTTTGTAGCATTTCACAAAAACGTTTGTTGGCACCAACTCCTCCAACGAGAATTAATTCTTTCTTTTTAGTTGCTGCTATAGCTCGCTCTGCAACTTCACAGCATGCAGCAAAAGCTGTTTCTTGTACAGAATAACAAACATCTTCTTTACTTGCTTTATTATTTTCGAAAAGTTGAGTACATTTTGTTAATAAGCCAGAAAAACTAATATCCATTCCTTTGACAGTGTAGGGTAGTTCAATGTAATTTGCTTTGTTATTTTTTGCAAGCTTTTCAATATCTGGGCCTGCAGGAAATCCTAACCCCAAGATTCTTCCAAGTTTATCAAGCATATTTCCAAGACCAATATCAAGAGTTTCGCCCATTATTCTATATTTTCCACCATCTTGAACAATCACCTGGGTGTTGACTCCAGAAACATAAAGATAAGCTGGATCCTTTGCTTGATTTATGACTTTTCCAATGCTAAGGTGTGCACAACAGTGGTTAACGGGGATTAACTCTTTATTCTGTTTTGTCGCCCATTCTTTGGCTTTATGAAATCCTGCCCAAAGTACTGGATCTAGACCTGGCCCTGCAGAATAAGCTATGGCATCTATTTGGTTCCATGTAACTTTCGCTTCTTTAAGAGCTTTTGTTAAAACCAATTCTGCGCAATTATTATGGTGGTCAACGATTTCATTCGGGACCATACCTTTATTAGGGGAGGTGTAGCGTTCGTAGATATTGCATAGGACTTCACATGTTTCTTGGCCTTTTTGATCTTCTGACTCTTTGATTATGCCAATTCCAAAAGTGTGTGCAGTTGATTCTATTCCAAGGATTATCATGTTCTGTTCTAGAATTAATGTGATTTAAAAGAATACTGTATAAAAAAAGAAGATAATAGAAAAATGTGTTTACTTACTGCTTGAAGCTTGTCTTTCTAAGTCGCGTTTCTTTGCAATACTTATGCTACGAGCGTTCACTTCTGATGCTAATGCAATTTCTTCAGCAAGGGCAGTAGCAATTGATATTTTTTTGTTAAATGATTTTTGGTAGGAACCTTGTGTCATATGACGAAGGGCTAAATCAACTCTTCGTTGTGGAGCAACTTCTACTGCTTTTGGATATCTTGCTCCACCATATTCAATTGCTATCACTTCTTCACGTGGTGCTGCATTCTCAACAGCTTTAACTAACGCAAGAATTGGATTTTGTTTTGTTTTTTTCTCTACAATTTCAAGAGCTTCTTCTACAATTTTAAGAACTGAATTTTTCTTTCCAGTATTATGGCCAGAACTCATTAAATGTTTTTTTCCTTTATGGCCTGATGCCATAAGTTTTGCAGCTAAACGCTCAACAATTGAAGTATTAGATTTATGAAACCGGTTTCCTGCATATCTTGCACCAGTTTTTGGCATTAATCTTGCATCAACTCTGATGTAGCGAATAAGTCCAGGATCACTCACTGCAATATCTTTGCTACTCCAACGGTTGAAAAATTTGATTTCGTTTGCCATTTTATTTTCAGATAATTGTTAATCTATCTCCTTGCTTTCTCTAGTTTTCCACCAAGAAGTGCTGCAAGACTTTGATCATTTACTTTAAGGACTTGCCACCTTACTCCAGGAATATCTCCTTTAGCACGGCCCATTTTCCCACCAATACATTCCACAACAACTTCATCGTGTTCATTGATTAACTTTTGTGCGCCATCTCCTGGCATAAATGCAGTGATTTGTTTCCCATTCTTCACAAGCTGAACTCTTGCACACTTTCGCATAGCAGAGTTAGGTTGCTTTGCTTCAATTTGAACTTTTTCAAGGACAATTCCCTTTGCTTGGCTAGATCCAGCTAAAGGATCATGTTTCTTTTTTAATGCAGGAGATTTTACTGATTTAGAAGCGTTTCTACGCTTTTGCAATTTCTTTGCAGTATTAAGTCCCCTTGATTTTTTTGCCATAGTTGTTTCCTTTTTGATTTTGAATGTTGAAATTTCATTTAATTTTGAGTGTTTTTTGAAAAAAACGCTCTATTATTTTGTTTAGTTGCTTTTGCTTATTTCCGCCAGGGCCTATTAATAAACTTTTTGTTTTTTAGAAGGATCACTGATTTTGACAACGTTTCCTTCAACAATTATTTCTTCTACTTGCAGAGGAGATATCAAATTTTTGATGAAAATTTTGATATTTGGATGAAATTCTATGATTTTAACTCTTTTATTCTGAAATGATGGGTCTTTATTACTAAGATTTTGTTGTAGTTTTTTGATATTTTCTGCTCCTTTGCCAATGGCTTTTCCTGCTTTTCCCATAGGCACAATGAACACCCAATTATCTTCACCTTGTTGGCTCCCTTTACAACGAACCCCACAAATACGCTCAAAATGTTGTTCATATGCTAAAGAATCTAAATTTAATTTTACTCGTAATGCCATCTTATTTTGTTATAACTTAAGAAAAAATTATAATTGTTGTTTTATCCTCTTTTTGTGATATCTTACATTAGTATTATGCAGCTACACCAATAATTGCAATAAAAAAGTTCTTTTTACAAAGAATCCCAAGTTCTTCATTATCTTGTTCAAGTTTTGTAACTTCAATACCACTAATTTTTGCGTAATATTTAGCATCTTCTTCTAATTCTTTAGGAATATTTTTTGCAAGAAAGATTTGTTTTACTGTTCCATTTTTCAAACTAGATAAGACGCTCTTTCTTCCAATGATTGCATTTCCTTTAGAAACTAGTTCTTTAATCTCTTGAATTTGTTTAATTGCTTCTTGTTTTGTTGCCATTGCTTATTCCCTTTAGTGTTCTTTATTATTAGTTGTTTTTAAGACTTTGTGTTATAAATTTTATTTCATCTTTGTAATTAAACTTGGCAGACCGGTTCCAAGTGGAACTGGTTGATTGATCATTACATTTTCAACAACTGATTGTAATCTATCAATTTCTCCTGCCATTGATGCTACAAACATATGTTTTACCGGAGTCTCGAAACTTGCTCTTGCTAGAACGGAAGATTTGTCTTTTACAACCCCAAACCTTGTTATACCTTTTACTTCTCCTGCTACACACATTATGTCTGCTACAAGCATGATATGACGGATGTCAATGTTTAATCCTTGTGCTTCAATAACTTTCATAGTCTCTTCAATAACTGCACTTCTTGTAGCTTCAACACCTAAAACATTCTGGATTTCATATAAGTCATTACTTGAAGTTTTGAATGGATCTACTTCATCCATCTCTAAAATATCTTTTAAATTTGAACCAGAAGTTAAAATCACATATTGACCATTTCTTTCTACAGGCAATACTTGTTTGATTCCTTTCATTCCATGCACTTTGATTTTCATTAATTTTACTTTGATTGTGTGAAGATCTTTAAGTCCACTTGCAGTTTTACTAGTTTTAACACTTAATTCAATGCGATTTTCTTCTTCCCCATCTGTAATATTAAATGTTTTTAATTTTTGTTTGAGTAATTTTAAAATATCTTTGTAGTCGAGACCATACTCCTTTGCTGCCTCTGGATTTAAGACAAGAATAACTTTTTGTTCTAAGATATCAACTATAATATCATTAAGTAATTCTTCTAATACAGTTTCTTTGATTCTTTTTGTAAGCGATTTTACTTGTTCTAAAGTTGAATGTGATTTTTTCAAGTATACCTCCATCATAGGAGTTTTAATTTTTTTTCTTGCATCAAAAATTTCAATTAGCCGTGGTAAACCAACAGTTACATTCATCTCTGCAACTCCTGCGAAATGGAATGTGTTTAATGTCATCTGAGTTCCTGGTTCACCAATACTCTCAGCACTAACTAAACCAACACATTCTCCTGGGCTCACTAACGCACTTCTTGCAGCAGTTAGAAGAAGCTCCATGATCTCTGTTGCATCTTTTTTACTAGCAGTAGTTGGAATCTCTTGCATTGCCTTCTCAATTAGGAAAGGGCTTAGTTTATCTGAATAACTTTGAATGAGGGATTCAATTTCTTTTTTCATATTTTTCACCAGTGTTTCAATTTTTATCTTAATGTTATTTTTCTTCCATAACTGCATGTACAATTTCTTTTACATCAATGGATCCAGCTTTGGTTTTAGAAACGTCAAAGCCGTCTTCTCCATATTTGAATTGTACAATTCTGCCACTTGCATCACGAACAGTATGGTCATATTCGACTTTTAAATCTTGCATGGCATTTGATAATCTCCTATAAAGATATCCTGATTTTGGTGTTCTAAGAGCAGTATCCATCAGTGCGTCACGTCCAGTCATTGCACCAAAGAAAAATTCTGCAGGATCTAAACCGCTTTTGAAAGAATTTTTAATAAATCCTCTTGCAGCAGGTGAAATGTCATTTTGTTTAAAGTATGAAAGAGTTCTGTTTGCAAATCCTTTATCAATTCTTCCACCACGTAAAGCCTGTTGACCAGTAATTGCTGACATCTGAGCTATGTTCAAGATGTTTCCTCTAGCACCACTACGTGCCATAACAAGTGCAGCATTTTCTTTAATTTGCTTCATAGCAACTTCTCCGCTTTTGTTACGTGCTTTGTTTAATACTTCTAACATACGAAGTTCAAGAGTCTCTTGTGCAGTTCTTCCTGGAAGAATTTGTAATTTTCCAGAATTAAATTGATCAATGAAACCAAATGCTTTTTGTAAACTTTCTTCGATACTTTCTTTTACTTTTTTTGCTGTCTCTGGCATTAAGTCAAGATCTCCAATTCCAATTGAAAAACCTCTTCTCAAAAGAACAGCAATCCCTAGTTTAGAGATTTTTCCAATGAGGTCTGCTGTAAATTCAGCACCATATTGAGAATATAAATTTCTAAGGAGCAAACCACTTTCCTCACCTAAGTTTGCTTTATCCATTAAACCACTTTTTAATTTTCCATTGACAATTTTTACTTGATTTCCACTTTTGTCTTTACCATAAAAGGTGAAGTCAGTTGGAAGCATTGCAGAAAAGACTTCTTTTCCATCAAGCTTATCTTTTTTTGGAAGATTAGAAAAATCTTCTACACCACAACTGTATAAAAGATCACAAGCTTCCGCACGTGAAAGAATTAATTCTTTTGTTAAAAGATAGTTACCTGTGATTGCATCATGAATACTTCCTACAACACTAAGGCCGTCCCTTGGACTAATTATTTGAGTTTGTACTAACATCAAAACCTGTGCTTCACTTCTAGCTTCTTCAGTTTGTGGAACATGTAAGTTCATCTCATCTCCATCAAAGTCTGCGTTGTATGGGTGACAAACAGATGGGTTAAGTCTAAATGTTCTTCCTGGAAGAACACGTATTTTGTGAGCCATCATTGACATTCTGTGTAAAGATGGTTGTCTGTTAAATAATGCTATATCTCCATCAAGTAAATGTCTCTCAACGATGTATCCAAGTTCTAATTCTTCCAGAATTTCATCCATGGTCACATCAGCAATAGACTTACGTTTTCCATCTGGACGAATAATATAGTTTGCTCCAGGGTATACTTTTGGACCACGTTTAATAAATTCAATAAGATATTCTTTATTCCATTCAGTCACTCTTTCTGGAATAGTCAAATGCATTGCCATCTTTTTTGGCACACCAACTTCGTTAAGACCAATTAATGGATCTGGACTAATAACTGTTCTTGCAGAGAAATCTGTACGTTTACCAGCAAGATTATGTCTTATTCTTCCTTCTTTACTTTTGATTCTTTTTGTTAGAGTTTTAAGAACTTGCCCTCCACGGTGTCTTGCAGGTGGAAGTTGTGCTACTGTGTTATCAAAGTATGTTGTAACATGATATTGTAATAAGTCCCATAAATCTTCAATAATAATCTCTGGTGCTCCTGCGTTAATGTTCTCAAATAAACGCTGATTGATTCTTACAACATCGCCTAGTTTGTGAGTTAAATCATCTTCACTTCTCTCTCCACTCTCAAGAGTGATACTTGGACGCATTGTTACTGGTGGAATTTGAAGAACTGTTAGTACCATCCACTCTGGCCGAATTGCAATTGGGTTCATACCAAATAATTCTAAATCATCATCTGATATTTTTTCAAGCCAAGCTCTAAGTTCTATTGGTGAAAGTTTAGTGTCTTCTTCATAAAATGTGTATGGTTTTTCTATTCTTATTTTTCCTTGTTTTGCTGCACAGTGAGGGCATTTCCCTTTTCCTTTGTATTTTATTACAATTTCACGGACTTTTCTTCGTTGTGCTTGTACTCCTTGTTCAACACCAATTGTTTCTAATAAATCTGAGAATCTACGAATGTCTTTTTGTGGGATTAAAACACGTCCACAATTATTACATGTGCATTTTAACATATCGTATACTTGACGAACAAATTTAATATGAATTATTGGTCGAGCTAGTTCAATGTATCCAAAGTGACCAAGTGTATCTTTAAGGCGAAGACCATCTGTTTTACAAACAAGACCTGGATCAATAACACCTAATCTAGTATCCATGAGGCCACCATCTACAGGATAACCTTCTCGATCATATAATTCTGGAGTTACAATCTTAGCTGCTGCCATTCCTTTAATCAACTTAGGAGAGAGAGCTCTGAACTGGATGGATCCTACTTTTTTAGAGATAAATTGTGGTCTCATTTTTTTGTCCTCATGTATTGTGATTTTTTATGTGTTATTTTATTTTTTCTTCTTCTTTCAAAACTTATCTTTAAGTTGTAAGTGTGGATAAATTCCAAGTGATAACAACTCACTAAGTAATAATTTAAACGCATAACTCATTTCAACGTATGCCATGTTGGAATCTTCTCCATGAATTGGACTTTTAAGTTGTTTTGTTCGTCCATCAAAGTATCCAATTAATCCAGATTTCATACACACTGGTACAGCAACTCTGTCTGAGTCAAACCGCTCCTTTAGTAATAAGGTTGCACCATGTGCAACAAATGTGTCTTTCTCCATCTCTCCTAGTCGCAAACCACCTTCTCTTGCTTTTCCTTCTGTTGGTTGGCGTGTTAAAAGTTGGATTGGACCACGTGCACGGGATTGCATTTTGTTTGCAACCATATGTCTAAGTCTCAAATAGTACATGTTTCCAATGTAAATTCTTGCTATCATGCGCTTTCCACTTATTCCATCATACATAACTTCAGTTGCATCTTCTTTAAATCCAAGTCGTGAAAGCTCATTTCTAAGGTCCACTTCCTTCTCAGATTCAAAAAGAGTAGCGTCAACATGCCTTGCAGCAAGTGCTCCAACTTTTGCACCAAGTAATTCTAATAAATGTGAAACAGTCATCCTTGAAGAAACTCCATGTGGTGTGAAAATTAAATCTGGAACAACTCCTGATTGTGTGAATGGCAAATCATTTTGTGGAATCAATACTCCAACTACCCCTTTCTGCCCGTGACGAGATGTAAATTTATCTCCAATTTCAGGAATTCTCTCTTCTCTCAAACGTACTTGAACAAGTTTGTTTCCTTCTTCACTTTCTGTTAATGTAATGAAATCAGCAATTCCTTTTTGCCCATGTTTTAGTGCAACAGAACTTTCACGTCTAACGCCAACTGAAAGATTGTATTCATCAAGGCTGTTTAAGAAACGAGGGGGGCTAGTTCTTCCAATAACAACATCTCCCTCATTTAGTTTTGCTTCAGGGAAGATAATCCCATCTTCTTCTAAGAATTGATATTCTTTTTCAGTTCGATAACCTTTTGTTTCTTTATCAGGAATTTCTAATTCATCTGTTAGGCCACCACTGTATCTTAGGAGTTCAGCATTTACTGGTTTGAAATAACTGCTTCGACAAAGACCACGTTCAACACTATTTTTATTGAGAATAACTCCATCCTCCATGTTGTACCCTTTGTAAGACATAATTGCAACAACAATGTTTTGTCCAGCAGGATGTTCAGCATAGTTACTTACATCATGAAGTTGTGTTTTAATAAGAGGATATTGTGGATAATGCATTAAGTTAGAATCCATATCCATTCTAATGTGATAGTTTGCAGCATAAAAACCAATTGCTTGTTTTTGGTTTTTACTACCAATAATAAGTCTTGAAGATTGATTGAAATTTCCAAATGGTACAAGTGAAGTTGTAATTCCTACAATAGAACCTGGTGTTATTTCAATATGTGTATGTTTTTGTGTTAAATGTTCTTCTTTGAAAGCAACAAGTGAGTTTTCTTCTTCACCTGCATCAAGATATTCAATAACTCCTTGACGAGTTAAATCTTCCCAAGTAATTTCTCCAGCAGTTAATTGTTCAATATGTTTTTCTGTTAATAGAGATTTACCATCTTTTACAATAATAAGTGGTCTTAGGCTTCTTCCTTTTTGGGATGAAATATGTACTTCTCCACCTTCGTGATCATAATATACATTTGATTGAATTGGAATTTGACCTTTTCTACGTTGATCTTTAAAATCCTCAATGAATAATTCAGGATTGTCAACAATTCCAAGATATTTTTGATTTACATATACTTCGGTTGCCATAGTATGTCTTGCCTTTTTTCTTTTACAATGTTTATCAGTAGTTATTATGCTTCTTTAAGCCCTAATTCTCTTACTTTTTCAAGGAGTTTTGTATCATCAACACCAAGTGAAATACTACAAAGCATAGCCATGTTTTTTCTAAGACCAATGTTAGTTCCTTCTGGTGTTTCAATTGGACATAATCTTCCAATATGAGTACAGTGTAAAGCTCTTGCTTCGAAATTTTCTTGTGCGCTTGAAAGTGGCGAATTTACTTTTTGTAAATGTGATACCATACCCAGGAAATTACTTCTATCAATTCTTTGAGAAACTCCTTGTCTTCCACCAACCCATTCTCCTGTTGCATCTTTTTTACTAGCAGTAGTTGGAATCTCTTGCATTG
>CAYTOG010000018.1:0-19406 GCA_964439765.1 uncultured Methanosarcinales archaeon | reverse complement strand
AGAAGCAAACAACTCTTTAACATAATGAACCATTTTCTCTGCCATGACAGGATTGTTTTGAAAAAAATCCATAGAAGAGTATGAATAATTCATCCCACACAATTCTTCATGTAACATTTCGCTTCCTTTAACTACAAAATAATTCTCAGATGTACTTTGATCACGCTCTTTGTTTACGTAACTAATAAGAACATTATTTGTACTACTTTGTGCAGCATATTGCTTAACAGTCTCAATTGCTTCCTTCAAACTTGAAGAATCTTCACTTAAAGTAAAAACAACTGTTGAATCCCCTGATTTTGACACACGAATCAAACAATATTTCATTGAGCCAGTTTGTTTATGTAAATCAAAATAGTCAATACCAGAATCAAGATTTAAAAGAAATTCTCGCACTTCAAATAATAATTTATTCAATTTGGGCATTGCAATACTGCATTCAGTAATGTCAATTATTTTATCCCACTGCCCTTTCTTTCGAAGTCCAAGTCCATTTTTATGAACAATAAAATCCATGCGATTTCGGTAATGGTATTCAGAATCAGAAAATACTTGCACAGATTCTTTAGGAACTTTAAACAATGAAGCTAGAATCTTCTGTGAATTAGAAAGCTGAAGTTCATATGGAATATGCTGGGCACTACATCCCCCACATTTACCAAAGTACTGGCATTTTGCAGTAATCTCTTGATTCAATGTTTCTTTATCCATATCACTAGAAATTTCTGTATTGTTTTAAGAATATTTTGGAGAAAAAAAGAGAAATAAGAAGAAAAAAATAAATGAAGACTTTTCTTAAATTGAGTCTTCATCAATAACTTCTTCTTCAGCTACACTGTCATCACTTTCAGTTTCCACAATTACTTCATCAATCGCTTCACTTTCAGCTTCTACAGTAGGTTCATCTAAACCGTCTTCAAGATCACCTTCTTCTATTAATTCATCATTTCCTGAACCAAATAATAACGCAGCAACAACAATTAATGCTAATAAACTAATTACAACAACCACCTTTTCATGCTTTCTATCCATAATTAATCACCTGCAACTTCTTATCAAAAAAATATAACAAAAAAAATTGAATAATAATGGTAAGAAAAAGATGTTTATAAATTATTGTATAAACATATTTTACAATACGTAAACTTTTACCAGTCATCATCAGGGTGCCGTGTATAAACTAAAGCACCATTATTTGTTACAATCATTGAATGCTCAAACTGCGCAACCATTCCACCTGTTCGCTCAGCAAGAGGTGGATATTCTTCAAAAGCAGATGATTTAGATAACTCTCGAAGTGCAAGTGCGAAAACACCTTTGCTAAATTTACGAGTAATATGTCTTGTTGTAAATGGAAGACCATTCCTACTCTTCACATAATCTGCTACATTTCTTGAATATTGACTACGTACACTAGGGTCACCACGCAACATAAAAATTGTGGCTTTCCCTTCACTTTTCACAAACCCATCGCCAGGTGTTACAAACGGCTCAATTGCAATATGCATTCCTTCTTCTAAAACAGTTTTCTCTCCACTATCAAATGAAGGTATAGAAATTCCCGCATGTACTGTGTGTTGATCTAATGTGTGTCCAGATAAATTTTTAATTGTTGTAAATCCAAGTTTTTGTGCTTCAGACATCTGAGCAGCTCCAAGTTCAGTGATAGTAACTCCTGGCCGAACTTTTGCAATTGCAGCGCGAAGTGCATTTTGTGCTGCTTCAATTAATTTGCCCCATTGATTCGAATCACCAACTTCTATTGTCATGGCATTGTCAGCAATCCAACCATCAATATGTACCCCAATATCTATCTTAATGAGTTGACCAACTTCAGTAACTTTTGTTTCATCTTCAGTTGGACAATAATGAGCTGCAATATGGTTCACTGCCATTTGCGCCCATGCAATGCTGCCACCCAATTCAAGAATTCGCTTTTCACAATAATCCATAACTTCTAAATAAGGAGTTCCTGGAATTTTGAGTTTAGATGCCCCTTCACGGCGAACTATAGAAGCGATTCTACCTGCCTCAATAAGCTTTTGTTGAATTTCAGTATCAATTGGCATTATGTGGTTATTGAATCAATGTCGCATTTAAAGCTTACTTTTAGAATACTCTGAACAGCCAAAAGCTTTATAAATGACCTATGAAGATGAGAGTAATAGACGGCCATAGGGGCGTGGTACACCGGTACCCTTTTCGAACACCGAAGTGAAACGCGTTTCCGTAGCGGGTGGTACTGTATTTTATATGGGAAGTTCGCTAAGCTGTCACCTTTTTTTTCTTAATACAACAACTTCTTTTTCCAGAAAATATAAAAATAAACTTAATGAGTACATAACTAGAATGAAATGCATTCTTTTAGCTGCAGGATATGGTACAAGACTTGCTCCACTTACAAATAACTGTCCAAAACCACTTGTAAAAGTTGCAAATAAAACCATTCTTTGTCACATAACAGATAAATTGCATGAAGCAAAAACAGATGAGATCAACCATGTATCAATTGTTGGGAATGCACATGGATATAATCAACTACTCAACTGGAAAACACAAAAAGAAACTAAAGGATTTAGATTCCCTATATCAGTTCTTAATGACAAAACAACATCAAATGAAAATAGATTAGGTGCAGTTGGGGATATTCAATTTACAATTGACGCTGAAAATATAGATGATGACTTATTAGTAATTGCTGGAGATAATTTATTCGAATTCTCTATGGACAAATTAATTTCATTTTTCAAAGAAAAAAACTGCAGTGTTGTTGCGTTTCGTCACATCCCAGAAAAAGCAAAATTACAACGTCTAGGAAATGGCATTACGGAAGAAAATGGAAGTAAACTTATAGGGTTCGAAGAAAAACCAAAAGAACCAAAAAGTAGTTTGGCAGCAACCATGTGTTATTTGATTAAAAAAACAGATTTAGAGTTAATTAAACCTTTATTAAAAAGTGGAAGCTTTGACAATGGTGGTGATTTAATTACTCATTTAGTAAAAAATTCAGAAGTGCACGCGTTTGTGTTCGATGAACCTTGGTTTGATATTGGTAGTCTAGATTCTCATAAAGAAGCTGAAGAACACTATAAAAATTAATATTCTGGAACTTTGTACAAAACAGGGTCATTACATTCTTCACCACTAAAGTCTAAACTAATTTGCTCACCATTAACAGTAAGAATGTCGGTATCAAAGACATTTCTCTTTCTTTCACCTTGATAAAGAAATTGACTTAAGTGACTAATTTCATCACCTACAGAGATATAATCTTTCAAACATCTACTTCCATGCAAAACAACAAGCCGATCTCCTTCAACATCTTCATTTTGAACTAGAAGGGAGATATCAACTCTTGGGAATACAGCATTTTGTGTAACTCGATGACCATTTCCTGAAGCGAGAGAATCAGTTGTGTTAGTTAAAGAAGCAACTGTTCCATTCAAAGAATAGCTTTCTTCAGTGTCAAAGCAAGACTCAAGGCCACCATTTAAAAAATGATTTACTTTGCAAGCAGATAAACTAGTTGCAAGTAAACTAGTGGCCAATATTGCCCTATAATCCATATAAACTTTTTATACTTATAAGTAATTAAAAATAATTCATAAGAACCTTATACATTAAACAAAATAACTATCTTTGAAAAGAAACCACTTCTTCTCTTCCACAATCTATTTAAGCAAATTATTCTGCCAAAATCACTATGAATATAGCAATTTTCGGCTCAGGATATGTTGGATTGGTAACAGGTGCGTGCCTAGCTAAACTTGGCCATACAGTAATTTGTATTGATGTTGATGAAGAAAAAATAGCCAAAATAGCAAAAGGAGATATTCCTTTCTTTGAACCAGGACTATCTGAAATAGTCAAAGTAACTACAACTAAAGATAAATTATTTTTCACAACTGACGCTAAAGCTGGAGTTGAAAAAGCAGAAGTTATTTTCAACTGTGTTGGAACTCCTCAGCATGAAGATGGTAGAGCAAATTTAACGTATGTCAAATCTGTTGCTAGAACAGTAGCAACTCATGCTAAAGGAAAAAAAATCTTAGTGAATAAAAGTACTGTTCCTCCAGGAACAGCAAAACAGTGTCAAGAATTAATTCTAGAAACAAATCCAAGTAGTGAAGTTGAAGTTATATCAAATCCAGAATTTCTTAAAGAAGGAGCTGCCATTCGTGATTTCACTCATCCAGACAAAATTGTTATTGGAGCACGAAACAGTGAAAATGCAGAGTTTGCAAAAAGTCAGTTGCGAAGAGTATATCTTGGAAGAACCAGAATGTATATTCCTTTCCTTGAAACAAGTTGGGAAACTGCAGAGATCATCAAGTATGCAAACAATGCATTTTTAGCAACAAAAATCAGTTTCATTAATGAACTTGCAAACATTTGTGATAGTGTAGGTGCTGATGTCAAAGTTACAGCACAAGCAATGAGTATGGATTATCGTATTTCTCCAAAATTCCTTAACGCAGGAATTGGTTATGGTGGAAGTTGTTTTCCAAAAGATGTAAGAGCTCTTGTGAATAAAGCAAAGCAGCATGGTTATGAAGCAAAATTATTAGATTCTGTAGATAAAACAAATGAAGCGCAAAAAATACAAATTATAACAAAAATTCAATCAATATTTTCTGCTGATATGAGAAATAAAACATTTGCAATATTAGGATTATCATTTAAACCAAAAACAAGTGATATGCGCGAGGCCCCATCACTAATAATTATTCCAGAACTAATTAAGGCTGGAGCAACTTTACAGGTTTATGATCCAATTGCAATGGAAGAAGCAAAATTATGTATTTCAACTGAACTTCATGAAAAGATTGTATTTTGTAATTCAATGACAGAAGCAATTGCAGAAAGTGATGCTATTGTCCTTTTAACAGAGTGGGATGAATTCAGATCACTTAATTTAACAGAAATAGCTCCATTAATGAAACAGAAGATTATTTTTGATGGAAGAAATATTTACGAGCCAGATATCATAAATGAAGAAGGCTTTAGTTATATTGGTATGGGAAGAAGATAGACTTGGCAACCAAAAAATTATGAAATTGTAGTTCTTCGCTAAGATTCTACTTCCACAACCATTTAAAAACAAACATTATTCTAAGAGTCTGTGGCAGAGGTTCATGAATTTTTAATTCAAGCAAAACAAGAAGATAGACTCCCAAAACTAACGGTATTCTTACGAGTCGATGGGCCAGGATCCAGTCTTGACTTAAGGCTTTGGCAACAAACATTTTGGAAATTAACAAATCCAGAACAAACAATAGATGCTGCGTGGTCTAATGGATTGCCACGAACAGTTGGAATAAGTATTAATGTTGGAATAGAAATTATTGCAGCACCTATTCAAAAAGGTAAACTTTGTGTAGAGTCAGTTGATTATGGATTTTGTTACACATTTGATAAAGGAAAAATCCCTCCAAAAAAAGAAAACTGGCTTCTAAGGATTATGGAAACATTTGATCTTGATGGAGTTAAATTCACTATTAAAAATAATAATCCTGCTCTAAAATCTGCTGGGCTTGGTGGGAGTGCTGCTGTCACAACTGGTGTTTGCTTACTTGCAAATATGCTAACTGGCAACAAGTTCACAAAAACACAATTAATTGGAATGGCTTCAATGTTAGAACAAGATTTTGGTGTGAGTATTACTGGGACCCAAGAGCAAAGTTGTGTGATGTTTGGTGGTGTAAGAGATTATATTTGGTTTCCATTTGGTGTTCCAGGAGAAGACAACTTTTATGGTACAAGTGTAAGACAAGTACTTTTAGAGCAACATGAATATCATGAATTAGAAAAGCGAATGGACATTTATTTCTGCCTTCAAAGACACAGCTCTGATGTTAATAGTGTTTGGCGTGAAGAATTACAAAGATCGTCTGGTCTTGAAAAACATGGATTGAAACCAAAATTAGCGTATCTTTATCGAGAAGCTCTTCGTACAAAAAATTGGACAATCTTCGCGAAAACCATTGAAGAATATAGAAAAGTAAGAACCGAACTTTGTGCCGATTATATGAGTGATTCTGCTTGGCAGATTCATGAAATTTGTAAACAACATAATGCTGTTTGTTTTCCACTTGGAGGAGGAGGAGGTTCTGTGATGGTCTTTGCAGAAAATCCTAATGATCTTATCGAGCTGAGGAAAAAAATAACTGTACAAAGAATTGAATATAAGATTTCTCCCGTTGGACATAAAATTGAAGGGATACCTGGAGTGAATCAGTTATGAAAAAAACTGTAATTTTTGATATGGATGGTGTTTTAGTAGATTCTGAACCATTTAATTGTAAAGCTTGGATAGAAACATACAAGGAGATTGGAATCCATCTTACAGAAGAATATTATTTCTCACGGATTTGTGGACAACACGGAATTGTCAGCACAACAATGGTATTAAATGAACATGGTAGAGAAGAAGACAAAGAACATTTAGTGAGGCGTAAAGCACAGCACACTGTTAAGCTTGTAAAAAATAATATTCAAGCGGTAAACGGGGCTGTTTCTTGTATCCAAGATCTTCGCAAACTAAAATATAAGTTAGGTTTAGCTACCACTACTTCATTTGTGGGGGCAGATGCTATACTTTCAACAATTGGTGTGAAAAATGACTTCTCTGTAATTCATACAAGTGAGGCAGTAAAAAAAGGAAAACCAAATCCAGAAGTTTATCTAAAAACAGCAAGTATGTTAGAAGTAAAACCAGAAAATTGTGTAGTTATTGAAGACAGCAAATCTGGTTCTCTTGCGGCAAAAAAAGCAGGTATGAAAGTCATTGGTATTTTAAACGGAAGAAACAATCCTGAAGAATTACAATATGTTGATTATATTGTAAAAAGTTTTAGTGAAATTAGTCCAGAATTAATTGAGTCTCTTTAAACCACAAACTTTAATTAAGAAAACTTCTCAAATTCTTATTATGACTATTCTAATAACTGGGGCAGCAGGTTTTATTGGGTCCAACTTAGCAAGAGCAATTATTTGGAATGGTGAAGATGTTGTTGGAATTGATAATTTCAATGATTACTATCAAAGAAGATGCAAAGAATTCAATGTTGATCTAATAAGACTAACAGCGTCTAAAGAACCAAAAGAAACTAAAGACAGTGAGCTAAAAGAAGTACATAACAAACTAAAAGAATATCATGAAAAAGACAATAATATCTCACCAACACATGGAAACTTTAATTTTTATGAAACAGACATCACAAACTTTAACGCATTAAAAGAAATATTTAGCAAGAATAAAATTACAGCAATAATTCATTTAGCTGCTATGGCAGGAGTCCCTTTGTCTACAAAGAAACCAATTCTTTACAGCAAAGTGAATGTTGAAGGGACAACAAATCTTCTTGAATTGGCATCAACAAACAACATCAATAAATTTCTTTTTGCATCATCTTCTTCAGTATATGGCCACAGAGGGAATATTTGTGTAAAAGAAATTGATGACATTACAAAAACAAGATCTGTTTACGGTGCAACAAAAGTTGCAGGTGAAGTTCTCTGTCATGCATTTAACAAAAGTAAAGGTCTTAAGTGTGCAATCATTCGAATCTTCGGTCCAATTTATGGGCCACTGCAAAGACCATATGGTATGATCCATCAACGGGCGATAAATTACATACATAACAACAAAACACTTTCAATTTATGGAAGAGATGGATTAGAAACGTGTAAAGATGCGACATATATTGACGACGAAGTCAAAGGAATTCTTCAAATACTTAAGAGCGATTTTGATTTCGAGATTTATAATATTGGAACACAAAATGCCCTTACAATTAAACATTGGTTAGGGTGTGTTGAAAATGCATTCAACAGGCAATTAAAACTACAAATCATTGACGCTGATAAAGCAGATGTAACTTGTAGTGCTGATATCACAAAAGCAAAAGAAAATATTGGATACTATCCAAAAACAGAAATGCAAGAAGGAGTTAAAAGACAAGTAGATGTGTTTAAGATAATGCCAAAGTGGTATCAAAAAATGGATGAAGTATAACAGCCATGTGTCTAAAACAAAAAGTGATACAAAAGAACCAAAAGACCAAGAATCAAACAATACCATCCAAACAAATAAAACGATTTTTTCTCAATAATTGAAAGTAACCATTTCAAGCTAAAAAGACCAACAAGATAAGCTGCCACCATTCCAAACGCAACAGGCAAAAAACCAAGCCCAGATCCAATGATATTTCCTCCTTCTAAAATGGTTGCTCCAGCAATAGCAGGAAGTGCAAGCAAGAAACTAAACTTGGCGATTTCACGACGCTTAATTCCGAGTAATAAACCAATAGAAATTGTAGAGCCGCTCCTTGAAACTCCAGGAATTATTGCAATTCCTTGTGCAATACCGATGAGAATTGAATGTGGAACAGTAACTGATTGTTTCTCTGTTGAAAGTTTACTAAGAAACAAAAGTATCGAAGTACAAAGAAGAGCAATTCCTACTGCAAATAAACTTGTAAAAAAAGATGCAAATAAATTTTTAAAATACAAACCAATGATGGCTGTTGGGATAGACCCTATAATTATCAAATACCCAAGACGAAAAGAAGAGCTCTTATGATTAAATTGTAGCCATGCTTTTGCTATATCTAAAAGATCTTTCCAATAAACTGTGAACAATACGAGCAATGTTGAAAAATGAAGTAATACGTCAAAAGCCAGGGGTACTTCAAGACCAAATAATTCTTGAAATAAAACTAGGTGCCCCGAACTAGATATTGGAAGCCATTCAGTAATCCCTTGAACAATTCCGAGTATAATTGATTGCCATATATCCATTAATAAATAAACAAAGACTACAACTATTAATAAGGCTTATGAAGAAACCAAAGAGCCATCACATAAAAGTTTTTAAATGGATAGTGACCTAAACGTCCACTGGTGGTACAAATTGGGATTTAATGCAAAACAATGGGGAGCTCTTCTTATAGCAGCACTTTTTGGTCTAAGTTTTATTGGGTATATTGGTATTGGTGGGAATGCAGACGCTCAAGCAGCTGAAAGTGTAGACTTTGAGTATAATGGATTCACTTTTTCTCAAGTTGGCGATTATTGGAAAACTGATTCAATTAGCCAAGAATTTTATTTTCAAAGTCCACCAACAGCATTAGAATCTTTCACAGTACCAGCAAATACTATTGATATTCTAACAAATTCCAAAATTTATTTAGCAAGTGATCCAGAACAAGATCTTTCAATATCTGAAATAGAATTGCAAGCAGCATCATTTTTTGCGTATTATGCTATTCAAATTTATAGGGCATGCACAACAGAAGAAGGGTGCTCTGATATTCCAATTATTGACTGCGATACTGATCATGCAATTGTCTTTATACAAGATGATGAAATAACTGAAATACAAGCAAAGGCTAATTGTTTAGAACTACATGCAGCAAATCCAGAGACTATGCAACGTCAATTAGAGAGAATATTTTACACAGTTCTTGGAATAATGGAGTGAGAATAAATGACAGAACAAGAAAAAACAACACATACTCAAACACATGAAAGTAAAGTTCATCATAAAACAGAACACAAGGATGAAAATCATCCTTCATCAGAAGAAATAAATCTGAAACGCGAAGCAGTCATTGGAAAGATTCAATCAGTATTCACTCCAACTGATACAAAAAAACACCATGGTGACCAACATAAAAAAACTCATTCCAATGAACACCATAAACCTTCTACTAAAATAGATGAAGAAACTACAAAGGAAAAGAAAATAAGTAATGAACGTGAAGACCTAATTAATTTCTTTAAAGCAAAAAAGGAATATCTTCAATATATTATTCTTGCTGTAATTATTGGTTTTGGCGCATTTATCAGAACAAGAAATTTAAGTTTACTAACAGACACAACTACTGGAGATTACATCCCTCTTGCATTAGATCCATACTTGTTTACAAGATATGCGAATTATATCATTGATAATGGCCAATTAATGGCAACAGATATGGGTAGGTTCGTTCCAGAAGGAATCTCAACAATAAAATACTGGATGACTAGTTATTTTATCGCGTATCTCTATAAAATAATACATTTATTCTTCCCAGATGTTACTGTTAATTACACTGCAATCATTTACCCGGTAATTTGCTTTGTCATAGCACTTGTCTTTTTCTTCCTACTTTGTAAAAGACTTTTCAATCAAAATATTGCCTTACTTGCAACTGGTTTCCTTAGCATAGTTCCTAGTTTTCTTCATAGGACAATGGCAGGATTCGCAGATCACGAGGCTCTTGGAACAATGTTTATGTTTATGGCTATGTATTGGTATATCTGTGGATGGCAAACAAAAACAACAAAGAAAACTGTTATCTTTGGTGCACTTGCAGGTCTTGCAACAGGTGCTATGGGAGTTACTTGGGGAGGATGGAAATTTCTTCTTTTAATGATAAGTGGGTTTACAATAATAGAATTTTTCATTGAAAAAACAACAAGAAAAGAATTATATCAATATCTCAGTTGGACAATAGGGTTTCTTCTTGTAACAGTTCTTTTAATTCCACAATATTCAATTAGTGATCTTTTAGGATCTTTTACCTCAGCAATTGCTTTCTTGGTATTGTTTATTTTAATTTTACATGAAATCTTAGCTCTTGACAAGTTCAAAGGATTCCAAGAAAAAATTCCTTTAAAGCTACCAAAAAGTCTAACTACAGCAATAATTGCAGGAATTTTTGGGTTAGTCGCGGTCTTTACTGTTGTTGGTACAGACACAATAATAGAACATGGAACAGACATTGCAAATGGAATTCTCCATCCTCTTGGAAACAATAGATGGGAGTTAACTGTAGCAGAGCAAGCACAACCTTATTTTACTGATTGGATTGGACAATATGGCCCATCATTATTCAATGCTATTCCATTGTACTTACTTTTGTTTATGGCAGGCTCAGTATTCTTATTTTACACTGCGATAAAAGGTACAAAACACAAATGGAAACTAACTGGCCTATACGTTGCGTTTATCATGGCATTCACAATGAGCAGGTATTCTTCGGGAAGTACATTTAATGGGATCAATGGAATTTCAATAGCAACATATATTGGATCATTAGTAGTTTTTGCAGTAATGCTAGCTGGAACATTTCTTTATTCATTTTACAAAGATAAAACTCTCTATGAACATTTCTTAGAGATTGATAAAAAGTTCATTTTCATTATTGTGTGGTTTTTAATTATGGTAGTTGCAGCACGTGGGGCGGTACGTTTGTTCTACATTTTCACACCAATAACTGCCTTGTTAGCATCTTTTGCCACATTTGAAATTGCAAATTTAATCAAAAGAATTCCACAAAAAATATACAAAATTTCAGCACTGGTGTTATTATTATTTATTCTTTTTAGTCCATTAGCGTCACCACTTCAAGGAATTGTTCCTTCATTTTTTAGTAGCAGTATTGGTCAGGCAACATATTCTGGTCCAGGATATTCATACCAATGGCAAATTGCTGGAGAATGGGTAAGAGAGAACATAATTGAAGATGCTGTGTTTAGTCATTGGTGGGATTATGGATATTGGGTTCAAACAGGGTGGGAGCGCGATACAGTTCTTGATGGAACAAACAAAATCACATATTGGAACTATTTAATGGGAAGACATGTGATGTGTGGGCAGGATCAAATTGAAGCATTAGAATTTTTGAAAGTGCATGAAGCAACACACTTTTTAGTTGTACCTGAGGAAATAGGCAAATATACTGCATACTCTAGTATTGGCTCAGATGAAGACTATGATAGATACAGTTGGATTTCAACATTTACACTAGATGACTCATTAATGTATGAAACAAGAAACGCAACTGTTATTGGTTATCGTGGAAGTTATGTCCTTGATGATAATTTTATTTTTGAAGATAAAGTATATGCTAAAGGGAATTCAGCATTTGCTGCAGTGTACATTCCACTTATCCTTGATGATGAAGATACAACAATATCAACTATGGAACAACCGTTCATGATAATTTCAAGTTCATCTAGTCAGGCAGAAGTTCCTCTTAGTTGTGTATACCTTAACGAAGAATTTTATTTCTTTGATCATGGAAGTGAGACAAGTTATAATGGTTGTTTTAGAGTATTACCAACAATTTCAGGAGATGGTTCCATTGAAAGTGGAGTTGGAGCTGGTTTGTTTGTTTCAGAAAAAGGTTTTGACGCATTGTGGACAAATCTTTTCTTATTTGATGGAAATAATCCTTACTTTGATACTTCCGCATTTGAATTAGTCTACGACCAAAGTACAAGTTATGTGCCATTGAGTATCTATTCTGGATCTATTGTTGGACCAATTAGAATTTGGGAGATCAATTACCCTGAAGACCTTGAAATTTCAGAAGAATTAGAAGAAGAATATCTTGGTGGCAATGAATACTTGCCTGATTATTTCTATGATGTGAATTAATTTTTTTCTTTTTTATCGCTTATTTTATTTTTCTTTTTTCCTGCTTTATTCTAGAAACCAAAGGTCTAAAAGAAACTGCACAAACTATCAAAACCCCCAATTAGTAGTTACAGATTAATTAACTTTATATATCATATATTGAAAAATGAGATTATGAGTCAAATAAGACCAGACTTAGCTTTCTTAGCTGAAGACATGTACAGAAGAGGAAGGCACTTTTGTAATATAGGACAACCAACCAATAGCCTTGTTGCAATAGAATTTGGATTTTATGGAAAAGAAAAATTACTCCTCCCAGCTTCTTCATCTCTTGGACCACTTTCATTCGGAAGAGCAAGAGATTGGTTTTCCAGAGTTCCTGATCATTTAAGAAAATTAGAAGAAAGCGCAAATAGAGGTTTTGCAAATCTCTGTCCACAACAAAGAAGTCCACATAGAGACGTGTATCTTTGTGGCCATAAAGCAAGTACCAGTCCAGATAAACACCGATCAATCAAAGGAGCTATTGGGATTGCTTCTTTCACAACCCCACAAGATTATTCGCAACAAAGTTTAGCAGAATGTCTTGAACAATTCTCTGATGAATTAATTACAAGTTGTCTAGTTGATGCTGTTGGAGAATTACCCATTCAAGGAGCATATGCTTTGGTTTTGGTAAGAACTCCAAGAACGTTTACAAATGCAACATTAACAGAAGGAATGCTTGTAGAATTATCCAGAGGAATTTTAGGTCAACAAAGTGTTTCTCAAGAACAAAGAAGAGATTTCAAGTTAAAAGAAGGATACAAAACAAATAATTTTGGTGATAAGGAATTTTATCTTGCCGTCATGAGCCATGTTCCTGTGCATGAAGATTATACTGCTGATCTAAGAGGAAGAGTTCAACAATTAGGGATGGACCAAGTAAGAATGGCACTTGAAGGAACTAGAACACAAAGAGTTAATGGGCCTGCAACACCACAACTTACCTACAAACCATAAGAAAAAGAAAAAAGAAAATATAATTTAACTATTTTTTTTATTTTTACGTTTCTTTTGTTTTTTTGCAACTGGTTTCTTTGAAGCCTTTTTAGCAGGTTTCTTTGAAACTTTTTTGGCTGCCCTTTTAGTTACAACAACTGCCTTCTTAGCTCCATTTGCAACTTTTCCAGCAGCGCCATTTAACGCTGCCCTGGTTCCACTTACAATAGATTTCTTTTTTACCCCAGGTTTTGATTTGAAAACCATATACAAAATAGGTAATATCCCGATGGTATTAAAGATCAATAACGCAACAAACCAAATTGGTTCACTACGTTTTGCAGCTCGCCACATAGCAATTGCTTTCCATACAAGGTCCCAAATTGCAATAATCACAAAAAGTGTTGTCCAAAGACCAATTGATTGATAAAATGAAAATAATTCCATGTTGTTTCTCCTCCTCTTTTATTCAACTTTTGTTAAGGATAGAAAATCAAAATTGCTTCCTTTTATATTTTTCTGTTTTAACAATATTTTTTAACAATATTCTATTTTATTAATAAAATACATGAACATAGTTGCATACACAAACATAGTTTTATTAACGCCAATTCTTACTCAGATCACTTATGAGAGAAAAAATGGTTTTATCATTAATTCTAATATTCATTCTTTTAATAACATCTTGCTCAACTGAAAACATTTCTAACGAAGAGAAGACAATGACTATATCAGAAAAATCCGAAAACATCATATTCGAACTAGATGAAGGGTATAGATTAAATTACGCTTCAAACCCGAGAATTATGAGTTACGAAGATAGTATTTTAGGATTAGGATACGAATTTAATAGCCCAGAACTGATGAATAATCCAAGTGAAAGTGGATATATTGCTTTCTCTGAAGATGGATTAGAATTTACTGGTGAGAGAAGATTTACTCCTGGAGAAAGTGCAGGATCAGGAATTCTATTAGAAGATGGCACATACAGAAGATTTTATTTCTCACCAGAAGAATGTGCATTTGTTGGAGAATATTCAGAAGATGGAACCAATTTTGAAGAAGAAGACTGGATAGCTTTTGATTTGAACCAATATGATGATTGTTGGGCAGGAGTTTACACCTATTTTACAAATGAAGAAAACCAAATAGTTATTTTATACAACAATAACTTTGACTCAGAATCCGGTGAACAAGAAATACATATAAGGAAAATCCACTCTGAAGATAATGGTGAAACGTTTGAATTTGATGGAACAGTAATTAATGAATACGATGAAAAAAACAGATTTGTAAGTTTTGCTGATCCAAATGCAATTATTTTAGATGATAACAGAATTCTCTTGATCACAATGAACCAAAATCCAGATGAACCAAAAGCGCCACTTGGAAGGACTGGGGACATTTATGTGCACATAAGTGATGATGGCGCAGAAAGTTTTGAAAACTTAGGGATTTTATTCAACTGGGAAGATTTTGAAGAGTATGAAGTAAGATCATTGAACGATCCAAAAATAGTTCAATTTGATGATGGAACTTATCGAATTTATGTTGCAGGATTAATTCCTCTTGAAGGAGGAGAAAGTAGCGAAGAAAACGATTACAAATATGTTATGTTAAGCGCTAAATGGGACGGGATTATTCAAGAGTATAATTAATAAAAAATTTCTTCTTAAACCATTCCACAAAACACATTACTTTTATAAATCAATTTCACTTCGTTTCTTTTGGGAGATGAGTGGTTTATCATGGGCGCATTAAAGGAATTATGGGATTATATGATCACCGACCCAAAGAAAGCTGAAAAAGAAAGAAAAAAAGAAGAGCGACAATTCCCTTCTGAACGAAACAAACAAAAATTAAATACAAAAAATAATAGTGAATCATTATCAACTGCTACAACAAAAAGAAAACTCTCAAGTGGAGTGTTACTCTTTATTCTTATAAACTCAATTTTAGGAAGTTCTCTATTTTATCTTCCAAGTTTAGGAATGGATTCTTCGGGTCCTGCAAGTATTATTGCGTGGGTTGCCGTTTTTTTACTAGCAGCAGGAGTTATGCTCTACATTGCTGAACTTCTTGGAATGTTGCCAACAAGTGGAGGGACATATTATTATTGTAAACGCGCATATCCAAGAAGCATATCTTTTCTTGCAGGGTGGCTTATTTGGCTTGCAGGAAATTTAGGAATGGCATTAAACATTGTAGCTGCCGCAGAATATTTTATCCCAGAAGCATCAATTAGTGCTTTTTGGCTTCGAGTTTTCTTTAGTGCTCTTTGGATCATAGCCCTTAACTACATGGCATACAGAGGAATAGACGCTGGTGCAAGTATGTTAGTTGCATTTGGAATTTTCAGTGTTTTCGTTGTGTTATTATTCATTATTCCAAGCTTTATTGATTTTGGAACTCTCTTTGGATCAAAAGCTATAACAACAAACATTCAATTAGATCATTTCACACCATTCTTTACACATGCAGGGAATTGGGGTGTATTCACTCACTTACTTCTTTCCCTATTCTTTATCCTCGAAGCCTTCTTTGGTTTTGAAGCAATCACATACATGGCAAACGAAGCAAAGGATACTAAAAAACTTCCAAAACTTTTATTCAAGGCGCTTGGGATTTGTGCAGTGCTAATTTTACTTGTTATAATAACATCAATTGCAACTGTAAGCTACACTGATTATATCAGTAACGCAAGGCCCTGGGCTTTGCAAGCATTAAACACGCTTGGAAGCGTTGGTCAACAATACATTGTCTTTGGCATGTATCTAGTGATTATTGGGGCTGCAGCTGCGTGGCCTATAGCTTCATCAAGGTTAATTCAAGCAATGGCGAAAGATAAATTATTTCCCTCACACTTCGCAACTTTGCACCCAAAACATAATTCACCTTACAAAGCAGTATTATTTCAAACAGTAATGATTGCTTTGTTCACATGGTTCATCTTCCAAGGATATTTACTCAATTGGGGGAACCCATACAGAACTGCTTATCTAATTTACATCTTGCTCGCACTATTTGTCCTCTCTATAATTCTTTTTGCAGTTCCTAGATTAAGAAAAATAGAACCAAAGATGGATAGACCATTCAAAGCACCATGGCCAAAAGCCGGACCAATTCTCCTAGTTTCATTCTTTGCAATTCTCATAATCAATTGGTTTGTAATTGAAGGGGCTGCTGCAACATCAATTATTAGTCTTGCAATCTCCTTCGCACTTTTAGGTCTACCACTTTACCTTATTGTAGAGATGTACTATGATCCAAAGGCAATTAATTCCGTAAATGAAGTTCTTTCTTATTGGGCTGTAATTGCAGAAAAATTTCACCTATCAAGCCCAATTCATAAAAAGATTTTGAAAGAATTAGATTCAAAAAACCTTGAGAAAAAAATCATAATGGAATATGGTTGCGGTATTGGAACTTTAACAAAAGAACTTGCAAGACGAGTTGGGCCAAATGGACATGTTATTGCAATTGACACAAGTAAACATAATGTAGCACAAGCAAAAGAGGGAACAAAAAAGTTACCACAAGTTCATGTTCTTCATGATAATACATTAGATGACTTTCGCTTGAAACTTCCAAAAAAAGCCCATCACTTTATTTCAATAGGAATGCTAAGTTATATGCAAAAACCAAAGTTGATCGTTCATAAAATTGCTGCGCAGTTAGAACTAGGAGCAACAGTTCAAATAATTGATTATGACAAATTTTTTTGGTTTATTCCAAATGTAGAATGGATTGAATCTACTCAAGAATTGGAAAATATTTTTGATAGGGCAGGGATAAGAATTAAAGTAAAACGTAAACATGGATTGCTCTGGACGTATATCATTATTCAAGGTAAGAAGATTGATAATGTAAAATTATGATAATAATTAAAAAATTCAATCTTTTGTTTACTATCCCCAATGTCTTTTTCCAGGTCTCTTAAAACGTTTAAAGAACCTTGTCTTTGTTACAACTCGGATAACTCGTGCGATCATACGGGCAAATCTTCCAGCTTTCTGTGCTTTTGTTGCATAACTTAATTTTCGAAGTTCTAAAGTTTCATGTAACACTGTTTGTCCAAAAAGGAATTCTGATGCCAAAACTAATCGAAATAAACTTCCAAAAGCTCTAAAGATGAAAATGAATGGAAATACGGCTATAATATCAAGCCAATAATGTTTAAAAAAGAACTTCAATCCACGGCATCTGCGAAAGATAAAAATCAAATCAATGATAAAAACTGCTATAACAAAATAATCTGCAATATGAATTATTTGTTCAATTGTGTGGGAATGAATTTCAAAAAATAATTCAACAACAATTATAATAAGCAATGCTATAACTGCAATTGGAATTAAATGTTCGTTATAATATTCTATGTTCTCCCAAATTGTTCTCTCCCTGAAAGATCCTTTAAACACTCGTTTAACTTCACCATTTTCTTCTACAGCAAATTTTGCTGTTTTCTTAGGAGAATTCAATGGCTTTTTAGAAGCTTTTTTGCGAGTAACTTTCTTCTTGGGGGATTTTTTCAAAGAAACAGACTTCTTTCTAGAAATCTTCTTAACTGATCTGCGAGCAACCATTTCTACGAAGAATAATACCAAAAACTTTAATATACTTTTCGTTAAATGAAAAATCTAAATGGAAAATAGAAAACACTACAGAATTTTAACACATGCAGGATGTACAGATGGTTTTTACAGTGCATGGATAATGAAACGTTATTTTAACGAATTAACAAAATTAAATCTCACAAGAAAAGAAATTGATGATATCCCAGTACTAGGTTACAAACCAGCAGAAGTGCAAGTTGGAGAAATTGAACTTAAAAAAGATGACATTCTACTTGATCTTCCTTTGCCTGAGAACATGGAAGTATTTATGTGGGTTGATCACCATAGTAGCGCAAAACCAAAAAGAGAAATTAAAGAACATGAACATTGGAAATTGCTTCCAAGTTGTACTGGTCAACTAATTGAAATGTATGAAGAAAATGGATTCCAGTTAAGTGAAGAACTAAAAAAGTTCAAGGTAGCAATTGATAAAATTGACAGTGCCGATTACTCTGAAGAAGAAATCATGGAATCATACTACAGTAAGGAGAATTATGAAAATGCTAGTCCGCTGCTTAAAGTCCATATTTTATCATCATTTATCCATACAAAAGATCTTTTCCTAAATGATATGTTACTCAAAAATCTAACTGCCGCAAACATGGCTGCAGATTCACCAATTTCAGATAAAAGTCTTTGGCAATTACGTCCAATATTATTTCATGAGGCAAGACTTAAAGGACATATTGAATGGAGAGAACAGGTGGACAGTTATATTGAATATGACAAAAAAAGTAAAACAATTGTTCAAGATTCAAGAAAAATACACAGAAGTTTTGGAATTGTTGATAGATTTTACCAATACATTAAATTTCCAGAAGCAAGTTATGCCATAATTGTCAAAGAGAAGAATGAAGATTTAGCATACCTTGGTGTTGGATGTAATATCTTCCACAAAGAAAGATGTAAAGTTGATATTGGAAAACTCTGTAAGACTATAGCAACAACCTTTGGAACTGGTGGCGGCGGTGGCCATAAAACAGTAGGTGGTGCGGTTATAAAAATCAAACATGCTGATAATGCAATTAAAAAAATTATAGATGCATTTGTAGCAGCAGAATAAACTCAATTATCGTCTTTTACGAGAATTTTTTTTAACTTTTTTTGATTTCTTCTTTTTGGTTACTTTTCGCTTTACAACTTTTTTCTTTTTAGTTACTTTCTTTCTTGAAGACTTCTTCTTAGCTGCCTTTTTCTTCTTAGCAATAGCAGATTTACGTTTCTTCTTCAAAAGCATCTCTTTCTTCTTTTTCAACAATGCCTTCTTTTTAGCAAGAATTGCTTTTTTCTTTTCAGCTTTTTTCTTTTTAGCTGCTGCAATTTTCATTTTTTTAAGGCGAATTAATTCTTTCTTCTTTTTCATTGCCTCTTTCTTTTTCTTAATCATCTCTCGTTTCTTCAAA